>NZ_JACASJ010000105.1:0-16729 GCF_013391025.1 Enterobacter sp. SECR19-1250
ATGCGTGATCTGATCCTTCAACTCAGCAAAAGTTCGATTTATTCAACAAAGTCACTTTGGCTACGAAGGTGTGTTTGTATTGTCCCCGGAGGGAACCACCCGTTACAGCGTGCTTGACGGGAAACTGAAGCACGAAGAGCTGGAACGCTGGTTAGATCAATCCACCATAGACCATTTACTCAGTGAGACGGGCAGTAAAAATGGACTGCCGGTCTCCATGCTCACGCTTATCCATTCCGTCCCCGCCATAGTTTCTGCGGCATGGATAACGACGGGAGATGATACCAGCGTGCTGCCGTTGCCCGGTAAGCCATCAACCATGTTGTTTATCGACACCTTAACGGCTAAGAAACTGGTTGCGATTGGGCACGATGCAGGGATCGAAAACGTCCGCGCGGTCTCTTCTGACGCCCTTGCTGAGACAGACAGTCTGACAGCATTAACGTTACGTACCCAGAATGGCCCAGTCCACATTGTCTGGGACACAGAAAACCCTGGCCAGGCATTGATCATTTATTTTTTACCCTTGCTCATTCTGTCTGTCCTTCTGACCCTCGTGCTGACGGTGATCCTGATGCGTCATATTTTGCATAAGGCAAAAATTCATGACGAAAATATCTTTCTCCTTGAGCAGGCTCGGTTAAATCTGATTACCAGTGAAAAACGCTTCAGGGATGTCAGTGAAACAACCAGTGACTGGTTCTGGGAAACGGATTTATCGTTAACGATCACCTGGCTATCAGGGCGTTTTACGACTGTCACGGGCTATGACGAGAGTCAGTGGCTGGGACGCAAGCTGGATGCGCTTTTTCCTTCGACAAACGGTTTATTAAATACGTGCGTCAGGCGGCGTGAGTTATCGGGGCGCTTTGAATTTAAGAACTGCCCGTACACTAACGCTCAACGGTCGACTTCGTACTGCACTCTTCTGGCAAAATTCTCTGCTCAGCCTGATGGCACGGTGGTTTTACGGGGGGCGGCATCGGATGTTTCTCTGGAAGTGGAAGCCACCAAACGTGTTGAGTTTCTGTCACGCCATGACGAATTAACGGGCCTTCCCAACCGGTATCATATTAAGGAGTTCCTCACAGGACAGTTGGCTAAAGAGGATATCCACAATTCTCCTTTTGCCATGATTTGCCTTGATTTGGACAAGTTTAAACCCGTGAATGATATTTTCGGCCACTCAACGGGCGATGCCCTGCTTGGCGAGGTTGCCTTACGGCTTAAAAAATGTGCTCGTCGCGGTGATTTTGTCGCACGACAGGGCGGGGACGAATTTATGCTGCTTCTCGACAACACCCGGCACCTGGACCACATAGAAGAAGTGTGTCATCGCATCGTGCAAGAACTCAACCGCCCGTTCACCATTGATGGCAATGATGTGACCATCGGCGTCAGCATGGGCATTGCTCTGGCTCCCCAGGACAGTACCAGTGCAAACGACCTTTTACGCTATGCTGATATTGCGCTTTATCAGGCTAAACAATCCGGTCGAAACCGATGGGTCTATTATCGTCAGGATATGTCGGAAAAGCTGACCGAGCGCAGAAAGCTGGAATTAGCGCTGAAGACCGCAATTCGGGAAGACCAGCTCTATCTGGTTTATCAGCCGCGTTATAACCTCAGACATTCACGCATCGATGCCGTAGAAGCCCTGGTTCGCTGGCAGCATCCTGAACGCGGAAACATGATGCCCGATCAGTTTATTCCACTCGCTGAAGAAACGGGGCTCATCATCAACCTCAGCAACTGGGTCATTCGTAAGGCCTGTACAGAGACGCATGAAAAACTGCCGGGGCTTTCGGTTTCAGTCAATATTTCAGCCATTGAATTCCAGGCAAGCGATCTCGCCGAAAGAATAAAAGCTATTCTTGATGAAACCGGGCTTGAGCCTACCCGGCTGGAAATAGAGGTGACTGAAAATGTCACGCTCTCTAATCCAGAGAAAACGTTGCAGACCATGATGGCCCTGAAAAAAATGGGGGTGCGTATTCTGATTGATGATTTCGGTACCGGCTATGCCTCTCTGAGCTATCTGCGGAAGTTCCAGTTTGATGGCTTAAAGCTCGATAAAAGCTTTATTTTTTCTTTAGGGGATTCGACACAGAACCAGTCGGTGGTCGAGAAGATCATCGATCTGGGTAAAGCCTATTCCATGGAGGTCACCGCAGAAGGTGTCGAAACCGTAGAACAATTGTCGTTCCTGAAGAAAAATAAGTGTGACGAAGTCCAGGGATATTTACTCGGCAAACCGGCGGCGATTGCAGATTTAAATCTAAAAACCAACCACGTAATTTATTAAGGGTACTTGCTGCTTGCCTGGGCCTGCTGATCCGGCAGGCCGGGTAAGCGCAGCGTTACCCGGCGTGCCTGTAATCAAATCGCGTAGTTTTCGCTCTGACGTCTGGCTGATAAACTCGGCTCAACGTTTTGATTTCCCGGCGAACTTGAGATTCAGGCCGCCGCTAACCGAGCCAGCCATCCAGACAAAAGGCAGGAAGTATGTCTCTTCGTTCACTGCGGGCGTTGTGCCTGACGAGTTTTTTTATCGCTGACGTCCGTGACGGTCTCGGTCCTTTTCTCGGTATCTTCCTGACGCAGCGGCACTGGACGCCGGATGACATCGGCTTGCTGATGACCGCCGGAGGTCTGGCAGGACTTCTGGCCACGCTGCCGGCGGGGTTCATCACCGACACCACCAAAAACAAACGTTCCGTTCTGGCGCTGCTCTGTTTGCTGATCACCCTGAGTACGCTGCTGCTCTGGTTTAGCCAGCAGAGTGGCGTTGTCGCGCTCTCGCAAATTGTCACCGGGATCTGCGCGGCGTTCGTGGGGCCAATTATCACCGGGATCACTCTGGGGCTGACGGGGCAGAGCGGGTTTAGCGCGCAGATGGGCAAAAATGAGGCGTTCAATCACGGTGGAAATTTCCTCACGGCACTGATCGCCGGGTGCATTGCGTGGTACTGGGGCATTGGGGGCATCTTCCTGCTGATGACCTGTACAACGCTGTTAACGCTCTGTTCGCTGCTGGCGATACGCAACAAGGATATCGACAACGAGGCGGCGCGTGGCCTGAACGCGTCAGAACATCAGCCGGTGCCGGGTTTTGCGGTACTGATGAAAAACAGAGCCCTGTTCGTGACCGGGCTGACGCTGCTGTTGTTCCATCTGGCGAATGCGGCCCTGTTGCCGATGCTCAGCATGCGGGTCGCTGCCGCACCGGCCAGCGTTAATCCCGGCGTGTTTGCTGCGGCGACGGTGATTATTTCGCAGGCGGTGATGATCCCGGTGGCTATCCTGGCCTCCAGGAGAATCGAACGCGATGGTTACTGGCGTTTAATCATGCTGGCGCTGTTAATCATGCCGGTACGCGCGGCGCTGGCTGCGTCTACCGATGCACCGTTTATGATGATCCCGGTACAAATTCTTGATGGTCTTGCCGCCGGGATCCTGGGCGTGGTGGTGCCGTCATTTATCGTGGTGCTTTTGCGTGGGAGCGGGCACGTTAATGCCGGGCAGAGCGTGGTAATGCTGATGCAGGGGGGTGGCGCATCGATGAGCCCTGCGTTAACCGGGACGATCGCCGGACACTACTCTTTTGCGACGGCCTTCAGTGTGCTGAGCGCCATTGCCCTGGCGGCGGTCCTGCTCTGGTGGCGTTTCCCGAACCGGACCGGGCAGACCGATAACACCCCGGACGGGGCGTAGCGTATGTGCCGGGCGCAACCGCCACCCGGCATGCCAGGCTTAGACTATCTCGTTAGGACACGCTTCGCCGTTTTCCAGTTGCTGTAAATTCCCCAGCGTGGTTTCGGAAATGCTGATCAGCGCCTCTGCGGTCAGGAACGCCTGGTGCCCGGTAAACAGTACGTTATGGCAGGCTGACAGGCGACGGAACACGTCGTCCTGAATGACGTCGTTAGACTTGTCTTCAAAGAACAGATCGCGTTCGTTCTCATACACGTCCATCCCCAGCGCGCCAATTTTCTGGGTTTTCAGCGCTTCAATTGCCGCCTGAGAGTCAATTAACCCGCCGCGGCTGGTGTTGATGATCATCACGCCGTCTTTCATCTGCTCAAACGCGGTCTGATTCAACAGGTGGTAGTTTTCCGGTGTGAGCGGGCAGTGCAGGGAGATCACGTCAGACTGGGAGAATAGGGTCGGGAGATCGACATATTCCACGCCCAGCTCCAGCGCGGCTGCGCTTGGGTACGGGTCAAACGCCAGCAGGCGCATACCAAAGCCTTTCAGAATGCGCAGGGCGGCCACGCCGATTTTACCGGTACCGATCACGCCTGCGGTTTTACCGTACATGGTAAAGCCGGTCAGTCCTTCCAGCGAGAAGTTTGCATCTCGGGTACGCTGATAAGCGCGGTGAATACGACGGTTCAGGGACATCATCATACCCACAGCATGTTCCGCGACCGCTTCCGGGGAGTAGGCCGGAACGCGAACCACCTTCAGCCCCAGCTCTTTCGCCGCATCAAGATCGACGTTATTGAAGCCCGCGCAGCGCAGGGCGATATACTTTACGCCGTGCTTTTTCAGCTCTTCCAGTACCGGACGACTACCGTCATCGTTCACGAAGATGCAGACGCCTTCACAGCCGTGCGCCGTTTTAGCGGTTTTTTCGGTCAGCAGAAAGTCGAAAAATTCAAGATCGAACCCGTAAGCCTCGTTAACATGTTGCAGATACTTTTTGTCGTACTGCTTTGTGCTATATACCGCGAGTTTCATAAGACTTTCTCCAGTGATTTTACATCCACGTTAGCATGATTAAAATAATCTTACAATTTCTAAAATATTATTTAAATCAATAAGTTCTATCAATTATTTTAGAGCATCTATTCTTAAAACTGGCATTTACTTCAACTGATTGACTAAACATGCGACAATGATCGGCACTGTCGGCTTAATTCTCTCGCTAAATCAGGATATTAACTGCCCATGAAGGGTAAATACAAAGCCGCGATTGCGCTCTTATTGCTGTTGATTTTATTGCCGCTGACGCTGCTGATGACGCTCGCCCAGTGGGTACCGACCCTCGCCGGTATCTGGTTGCCTGTCGGTACACGTATCGCCTTTGAGGAAAGCCCCAAACTGACCCGTCACGCGCTGGTGATCCCCAATCTGCGCTATCTGGTTGAGGATTGCGAGATTGCCAGGGTTGAAAACGCCACGCTGTCGCACCCCAGCCGCTGGAATCTGGATATTGGTGCGCTTGAACTTAACACAGTGTGCCTCAGTAAAATTCCCCAGTCTGCCCCCTCAACCGTTGCGCCAAAAACCCTGGCACAATGGCAGTCGGTGCTGCCTAATACCTGGCTCACTATCCGCCGTCTTACCCTGTCTCCCTGGCAACAGTGGGAAGGGGAACTGCATGCCTCACTGACGCCTGCGGTACAGGCGGTGACCTACAACGGTGAGCAGGTCAGTTTCAAAGGGCAGCTACGCGGCCAGACTCTCTCGGTCAGTCAGCTTGATGTACAACTCCCCGGCCAGGTGCCGCCCGTAAAACTGGTGGGTGAGTTTACCCTGCCGCTGGTGCCGGATGGCGTGCCGGTGAAAGGCCATGCGGTCGCGACTTTTAACGTGCCACAGCTCACCTCGCTGGTCGATGCCGATCTGGACTGGGAGGAGAATCAGGGGCAACTGCTGGTGATGGCGCGGGATAACCCCGATCCGCTGCTCGATTTACCGTGGCAGATCACGGCACAACAGCTGAATATCAGCGACGGACGCTGGAACTGGAACCTGTCCGGCATGCCGATGAGCGGCCGCGTGGGTCTCCGGGTGGATAACTGGCAGCAGGGGCTTGAAAAAGCCACCTTTACCGGACGCCTCAATGTTCTGACTCAGGGCGATGCCGGGAAGGGTAACGCCGTGCTGAATCTCGGGCCGGGCAGGCTCAGCCTGGAAAACAGCGACATGCCGCTTCACCTGAGCGGCGAGGCCAAACAGGACGATCTGGTGCTTTACGCCAGACTCCCGGCCAGACTGACCGGCAGTCTGAACGATCCGCAGCTTGCCTTTGAGCCGGGCGCGCTGCTGCGTTCGCGCGGACGCATTATTGATTCGCTGGATATCGACGAAATTCGCTGGCCGCTGGCGGGCGTGAAGCTCACGCAAAAGGGCGTGGATGGCCGTCTGCAGGCGATTCTGCGCGCCCACGAGAACGAGATGGGAGATTTTGAACTCCACCTGGACGGCCAGGCCAACGACTTTTTACCCGATAACGGCCTGTGGCAGTGGCGCTACTGGGGCAAAGGCGGGTTTACGCCAATGAACGCGCGCTGGGATGTGGCCGGGAAAGGCGAATGGCGCGACAAGCTCATCGAGCTGACCGCGCTCTCTACCGGCTTTGACAAGCTGCAGTACGGCACCATGGAAGTCAGTAAACCGCGTCTGGTGCTGGATAAACCGGTACGCTGGGTTCGTGACCCTGTCACGCCGACATTTAGCGGTGCGCTGTCGCTCAATGCCGGAGAGACCCGTTTTGCGGGCGGCAGCGTGTTGCCACCGTCGGTGCTGACCTTCAGCGTTGACGGAACAGACCCGACGATATTCCAGTTTAAAGGCGATCTGCATGCCGAGGCCATCGGCCCGGTGCAGGTTAACGGTCGCTGGGACGGGGAACGCCTTCGCGGTCAGGCCTGGTGGCCAAAATAATCCCTTACCGTGTTCCAGCCACTGATCCCGCCAGACTGGAAAATGACGCTGCGCGACGGTGAGCTTTATGCGCAGGTGGCCTTCTCTGCCGCTGCCGATCAGGGCTTTGAAGCTGGCGGCCACGGCGTGCTGAAATCCGGTAGCGCCTGGATGCCAGACAACCAGATCAACGGCGTGGATTTTGTGCTGCCGTTCCGTTTTAGCGAGGGCACCTGGTCGCTGGGCACGCGCGGCCCCGTTACGCTGCGCATTGGCGAAGTGGAAAACCTGGTGACCGCGCGCAACATTACCGCAGACCTGCAGGGTGACTATCCGTGGAGCGAGGAAAACCCGCTGCTGCTGACCAACGTCAAGGTGGAGACCCTCGGCGGGAAAATCACCATGCAGCAGCTCAGAATGCCGCAGCATGACCCGGCGCTGCTGCGCGTGGACAACATCTCCTCCAGCGAGCTGATCAGCGCCATTAATCCGAAGCAGTTTGCCCTGTCTGGCCCGGTAAGCGGGGCGCTACCGTTCTGGCTGGACAATGAAAAATGGATCATTAAAGATGGCTGGCTAACCAACCCGGGGCCGATGACGCTGCGTATTGATAAAGACACCGCTGATGCCATCGTCAACGATAATATGGTTGCAGGGGCAGCGATTAACTGGCTCCGCTATATGGAAATTTCACAGTCGTGGACAAGACTCAATTTAGATAATCTGGGTGAATTAACCATGCAGGCGACCCTCAAAGGCACCAGCCGGGTTGATGGCAAAAGCAGCTCCGTAAATCTTAACTACACCCATGACGAGAACGTCTTTACTCTCTGGCGTAGCCTGCGCTTTGGAGACAATCTACAAACCTGGTTTGAGCAACACGCGGCGCTACCTGGTATCCGCAGTTCGACTGGCAAGGAAAGTGAGGAACAACAATGAAAATGAGGGCTGGTGTACTCACCGTCGCCGTTGCCGCGCTCTTGACCGGCTGTACGCCGCGCATTGAAGTCGCTGCGCCGAAGGAGCCGATCACCATCAATATGAACGTCAAAATCGAACATGAGATCCACATTAAAGTCGATAAAGACGTTGAAACCCTGCTGAAATCGCGCAGCGATCTGTTCTGAGGACGCCATGAAACGATTAGCTCTGATGTTACTGGCGCTGGGCTTGAACGTGCAGGCGGCAACCCTGACCTTAAACGAGGCCCGGGCGCAGGGGCGTGTCGGGGAAACCCTGAGCGGGTATCTTGCCCCGGTGAAACAAGTTCCCGAAACGCTGGCGCTGGTGAGCCGCATCAACGCGGCGCGTACGGAAAGCTACCAGAAGCTGGCGGACAGCAATAACCTGCCGGTTGATGAAGTGGCGAAGATGGCCGGGCAAAAGCTGGTGGCCCGCGCGCAGCCGGGAGAATACGTGAAGGGCATTAACGGAAAATGGCTGAAGAAGTAATCAGCGAAAACGCTTGCGGTACTCGCCCGGTGAGACGCCAAAACGCTGCTTAAACGCCGTTGAAAAATGGCTATGGTCGGCAAACCCCCAGCTGTAGCCAATTCCCGCCAGCTTTTCCTCGTCGCTGGCGGAGCGCAACACCTGCGCGCACAGATCCAGCCGACGATTTTTGATGTACTGCGCTACCACCAGCCCCTTATCGGCAAACATGCGGTACAGGCTGCGCACCGACATGCCGCTCTCTGCGGCAATCCATTCCGGACGCAGGGATTCCGACTGAATATGGTCATCAATCAGCGACAGAACGTTCCTGAACTGGCGCTCCTTACGCGGCTGCACCGCGTCGCGCTGCTGAAACGCCGGGCGGAGCAGGCAGATCATCGCTTCCAGCGCGGCTTCGCTCTCCCGGTCACTCAGGTTGGCATTTCCCATGCTCTCCAGTAGCAGGCGATGGCTTAGCTGTACGGTTGGCAACGAGCGGGAGAGCGCGAGGGCGCAGCTTACCTCCTGAAAACGACACTGTTGCTCAATAATCTGACGGGGAACCAGCAGGGAAATCTGACGGGATTTTTGCTGCCAGTTGATGGAGCAGGGACGCGCGGCATCAAGAAGCGTAATGTCGCCGGCGTTCAGCACCGCGCGGCGATCGTCCTGCTCAATCTGCGCGCTGCCTTCAAGCTGGAACACGGTATAAAACCAGGCATCATTGCTCTGAGCGATCTCCTGACGGGAGCGGAACAGGTTAACCCCGCCTGCGGTGACGGTGCTTAACTTCAGGCTTCGGGCGTAGCTGGTTTCCAGCTCGCCGAAGAATTCCCCCTCTAAAGGACGCGCGTTAAAGCGCCCGCAGACATGGTTAATTTGCGCCAGCCACTGCTGATACCGTTCCTGTTCGCTTACACATGCCATCGTTTATCTCGCTGCGCCATCAATGTTTTCGCATTGTTGCATTTGTGTTGCGTTTTGTCAGAGTCATGAGGCTGACTATAGGGAAGAACACTCACCGGTAACAGCGTTATAAGGCGGAATTATCACGAATTGCGGCACCTGTCACAGGTGGCAAAGCGAATGTCACACAGACAAAAGCGGGAATGCGAAAGGCCTCTTAGACTGCAGTAACACCCTACGAATAATAACGAAGGAGTACCCTATGTCTGAATCACAGGTCGCCATCCAGCCAGGCGTACAGCAGTTTCTGGACCGACATCACGGGCTGTGGATTGAGGGGCGGCAGGCCGCGTCGGAGAGTGAAAAACGGTTGAATATTTATAACCCGGCCACCGGGGAGGTTATCGCCTCTACGGCAGATGCCAGCGTCGATGATGTCGACCGCGCGGTGATGTCCGGCTGGCGAGCCTTTGTCGCCCGCACCTGGGCCGGGAAATTACCGGCAGAGCGCGAGCGCATCCTGCTGCGCTTTGCCGACCTGGTGGAGCAGCACAGCGAGGAGCTGGCCCAGCTTGAAACGCTGGAGCAGGGCAAATCCATCAATATTTCCCGTCTCTTTGAAGTGGGTTGCACCCTGAACTGGATGCGCTATACCGCCGGGCTGACCACCAAAATAACCGGCAAAACGCTCGATATCTCCATTCCCTTGCCGCAAGGCGCACGCTATCAGGCGTGGACGCGTAAAGAGCCGGTGGGCGTGGTGGCCGGGATTGTGCCGTGGAACTTCCCGCTGATGATCGGCATGTGGAAGGTGATGCCTGCGCTGGCAGCGGGTTGCTCTATCGTCATTAAGCCATCAGAAACCACGCCGCTGACCATGCTGCGGGTGGCGGAACTGGCGAGCGAAGCAGGTATCCCTGACGGTGTGTTTAACGTGGTGACCGGAAGCGGCGCGGTGTGCGGTGCAGCGCTGACCTCGCATCCGCATATTGCCAAAGTAAGCTTCACCGGCTCCACGGCGACGGGGAAACAGATTGCCCGTGCGGCGGCGGACACGCTGACCGGCGTGACGCTGGAACTGGGCGGCAAAAACCCGGCCATCGTGCTGAAAGACGCCGATCCGGCGTGGGTGATTGAGGGGCTGATGACCGGCAGCTTCCTTAATCAGGGCCAGGTCTGCGCCGCGAGCTCGCGTATCTATATAGAAGCGCCGCTTTTTGACACGCTGGTCAGCGGGTTTGAGCAGGCGGTGAAATCCCTGAGCGTGGGGCCGGGCATGTCGCCGGAGGCGTTTATCAACCCGCTGGTGTCCCGCGCTCACTGCGTCAAGGTGCAGACCTTCCTGGATGAAGCAAAATCGCGCAATGCAGAGCTGATCACCGGTAACCGTGGCCCGGACGGAAAAGGGTATTACATCTCGCCGACGCTGGTGGTCAACCCGGATCCGGGACTCCGGCTGACCCGCGAAGAGGTATTCGGCCCGGTGGTCAACCTGGTACGCGTAGCCGACGGCGAAGAGGCGTTAACCCTTGCCAACGATACCGAATATGGCCTGACCGCCAGCGTCTGGACGCAGAATATCAGTAAGGCGCTGGAGTATACCGACAGATTGCAGGCGGGTACCGTCTGGGTGAACAGCCATACGCTGATTGACGCCAACCTGCCGTTCGGCGGCATGAAGCAATCCGGCACCGGACGCGACTTCGGCCCGGACTGGCTGGACGGCTGGTGTGAAACCAAATCGGTGTGCGTGCGCTATTAATAAAAGCAAAAGGCAACCGGGAGGTTGCCTTTTTAGTGTTTGTTCCCTCTCCCGTGGGAGAGGGTCAGGGTGAGGGCATCAGGCCCTGGCGGGCTAGTTTTACAACGACCACCGATCCCGCCCGGCCTCTTTCGCGCGGTACAGCGCCGCATCGGCGCGGGCGATCAGTTCCGGGCCCGCCAGGCCCGGTGCAATTCCTGCAATCCCCATGCTGACGGTCACATGCTCACTGACTTTGGACGCACCGTGCGGTATCGCCGCCGCGCGCAGGCCGTCCTGAATGCGGCGGGCAACCTGCTGTGCAACGTTCTCCGGGCAATTAAACAGGATCACCACAAATTCTTCTCCGCCGTAGCGTGACACCACATCGTCCGGGGTGCGCACGGCCTGCTTCAGCACCTGCGCCACGCGTGTCAGACAGTCGTCACCGGCCTGATGTCCGTAGGTATCGTTATAAAGCTTGAAATAATCGATATCCAGCATGATCAGCGAGAAGGCTTTATTCTGCTCAACGGCATTCTCCAGCACCACTTCCATCATCCGGCGATTGGCGGTTTTGGTGAGGGGATCCTGGTGCGCCAGCGCATCGAGCCTGGAGATTAACAGCTGGTTTTGCTGATTCCGCCGCCAGGCCTCGTCAAACCAGCTTAACAGGATAAACCGCCCGCAAAGCATAATCAGCGTGAATACGCTCCAGATGGTGACAAAGCGCAGATTAAGGCCATCATTCAGCACCCAGCTGGCGACCGGCAAGGTGAGCCAGAGCGGGAGCACAAACGAGAGTAATCCCTCCGGGTAAAAATAGAGCGCCGTCAAACCGGAGAGCAATAAAATCACGCACAGCGGCCAGACGTGGGGAAGGTGCAGGGCGGTAATGAACCAGTAACTGCACATCGACCAGAAGGCACTGCAGACAAACAGCACTTCGCTTATCCCGGCGATACGGCGCCAGGCCATCAGAATTAATGCAGCGGACAGTATAATAATGCCCAGCATTGAGGCATCGACAATCCGGGTCAGGTGTTGTGAACCGGGATATAGCACCGCGCTGTTTTCCAGCAGGATGTGGCGCAGCAGGATCATCAGGGCAAAGCTGACGTTTACAAAGGCCAGCCAGGGCAGGTTCATCGCCAGCCCGTGATGCACCATGGCCTGACGTGTAGGCCAGGTGGCTCGTTCGGGGGGGAGGTTTTTTCTTTTTTCCATTTATGATGTTTACCCCGTCCAGGGAGAAAGAGAAATAAAAGCGGGCGGGTAAACCGCCCGTAAATCCGCGATGTTACGGCGTCACAATATTAAACCAGAAATCAAACTTATCCATGTAGCCAAGCATGGCATCAAGTTTGGTACTGTCACCGCTGATTTTGACATCGCCACTGTCCTGCGCCTGTTTCAGCGTAATTTCCTTGAGGATGATCTTGTTAAGCGTGTCTCTGTTCAGCGTGAGCGTCGCATCGGCGTCCTTCGCTTCGGCATTGGCCGTGTGATTCAACACGCCGTTTTCCAGCTCAAGCTTATATTTACCTCCATCGCTGCCCAGATCGATATTAAATACCGATTTTGCGTCCCCGGCTTTTTGACCATTAATATGCACAGCCAGATAGTCGAAGAACATTTCCGGCGTCATCGCCCGAACGGTATCAGGGCTTGCCGTGTTTGGCGTTGGGCCTTTCACGACGCCGTTACGCAGCTCCTGCGCACCGGTGAGGTAGAAGTTACGCCACGGCCCGGATTCAGCCTGGTAGCCGAGCTGCTCCAGCGCATCCGCTTCCAGGTTACGCGCGGCCTGGTTGTTCGGATCGGCAAAGACCACTTTACTGACCACCTGTGCCACCCAGCGGTAGTTGCCCTGGTCGTAGTCGGTTTTGGCTTTACTCAGAATGGCGTCAGCACCTCCCATGTACTCCACGAATTTCTTCGCAGCATCAACAGGAGGTAGCTCATCAAGCGTTGCCGGGTTGCCGTCAAACCAGCCCAGATAAAGGACATAGGTGGCTTTTACGTCGTGACTGACTGAACCATAGTAGCCCCGGTTAGCCCAGGTATGGGCCAGCGAGTCAGGGAGGGTGAAATTCGCGGCAATTTCATCGCGCGTCAGACCTTCGTTCGCCATGCGCAGCGTCTGATCGTTAATGTAACGGTAAAGATCGCGCTGACTCTTCAGCAGCTTGACCACATTGTCGTTGCCCCAGGTTGGCCAGTGGTGCTGTGCCATGATGATCTCTGCTTTGTCACCCCAGCGGACAATTGCCTGGTTGATATACTTCGACCAGGGCAGCGGTTCACGAATTTTTGCGCCGCGCAGCGAATAGGTATTATGCAGCGTGTGAGTGACATCCTCGGCAGATTCAATGACCTTTTTCTCTTCGATATACCAGAGCATCTCTGAAGGCGCTTCTGAGCCCGGTGCCAGCATAAAATCATAGGTCAGCCCGTCGATAACCTCTTTCTGACCATCTTTCTCAATGATGTTGGTCGGTGCGATCAGGGTAACGGTACCGGCAGAGGTCGTGGTACCCAGCCCCGCACCCACTTGTCCTTTGGCATCGGGTTTCAGCAGGTTGCCGTACATGTAACTGGCGCGACGGCTCATGACGTTGCCCGCCATGATATTTTCAGCCACAGCGGCTTCCATAAACCCGGACGGGGCATAGACTTTCACTTTCCCGGATTTCACGTCAGCTTCATCCACCACGCCGCGAACGCCGCCGTAATGATCCACATGGCTGTGGGTATAGATGATGGCGACCACCGGCTTTTTACCCCGGTTTTTGTAATACAGATCCATGCCGACTTTTGCGGTTTCTGCTGATACCAGCGGATCGACCACGGTAATTCCTTCTTTACCTTCGATAATCGTCATATTCGACAGATCGAGGTTGCGGATCTGATATACCCCGTCGGTCACTTCGAACAGGCCACTGATATTAATCAGCTGAGATTGACGCCATAAACTGGGATTAACGGAATCCGGTGCTTTATCACCCTCTTTAATAAAGGCGTACTGTTGCGGATCCCAGATAACATTCCCTTGCTCCCCTTTGATAATCTCCTGCGGCAGTGGGGCAATAAACCCTTTATGTGCATTGGTGAAGTCGGTGTTATCGGAGAAAGGAAGTTGGTTGAAAAGGGCATTATTCGCCTGTTGCGTCGCCGCGGTCGCGTCCTTTGGGGCTTCGGCGGCATAAGAGGGACTGACGGAAACGAAAAGCCCAGCCAGAGCAAGACTTCTGACAATCAAATTCAATTTCATCTAAAACCTCTCAGAGAAAGTACTACGTTACGGTGATTAAACGTCGTGTCCTGGCTGAAAATGTTTGAAAAGATGTCATTAGAATGAGTGGTTAAATAACTATAATCAGGCTGAGAGATTCGGCAAATAAATGAATAAAAAACCGGGCATTACGCCCGGTCGGTGATTATTTCTGTTCGTCTTTTTTTCTGCCAAGCGTTGGCGTTTCGTCAAAGAAGTTCCACGGCTTAAGCAATGTATGCACCCATTCCGTTGGCATGATGGGCCACTCTTCCGCGCGGGCAACGTGCGTGGTTCCGGTGGTCATCCAGACCACATCGTCCTGATTAGTGAGTGACTCATTGTCTTTGCTGTACTGACCCAGCCCCGTATCGTGCGTGGAGCGGTTCGGGAATTTCCCTTCCGGGTACATTTCGTCAGGATGGTAACGCGTCACCCACAGCTGTTTATCCATAAAGCTCAGGCGATGGTAGATCCACTCGTCCGGTGCAAACTTCGCGCCCGTGGCTACCGGGTGTGTGCCGCCCGCATAAGGGATGATCTGGTACGAGACCGGGTTCCCCATACGGTTCTCTTTGCGGGTGTTGCTCAGCAGGCGAATGGTACCCGGATCGAATTTCTGCGCCGCCTGCTGTTCGGTATCGATATCGTACTGATTGACCTGCATGGTACTGGTACGCGGGCCGCCAGCCGTGTTCGGTTTCACCTGCGGATCCATCGCCACCAGTTTATTGTCGATGCCATCCACATCCATATCGAGACGGAAGTTATAGATGTGCTGGTGGGTGGTACCGACGATGTTGTGATCGATTAAGGTGCCGTATCGGGTGTCGTCTTTGGCAGTGGCGTCATGCATCGTTTTGGCCTGCACGCCTTTCACGGCTTCAATCCCGGTGGCTCCGGCATCAATGCCGATGGTGCCGTTTTCGTGGAATACCCAGTCGAAGATGTAATCGTAGTTGCCAACGGTGCTTACCCAGCGCACCACCAGTTCACGGCGTTCGGTGCTGACGTTTGGCTTGCCCATCTCCTGATGCTTATATTCAGGCCCGGCGTAGCGCTCGAAAATGGCGATGGCACGTGGGATCTCCATCGGCGTACCGGTGTAATCCGGGATGGTTTCATTAAGCATCACGGCGTTGGACGGCACATCTTTGCCGCGCACCAGCGGGGAGGTCAGGGTGCCCATGCCATAGTCGCCCGAATCGAGATAGGCTTTAAAGTACCAGCCCACATCCGGATCGCCGTAAGGGACGATCATCCCGCCCAGGGAGCCCTGATACATGACCTGGCGTTTCTTACCGTTGTCGTTGTAAATGACGGTCGAGATCATCGGCCCCACGCGGGAGTCCAGGCTCAGGTGGAAATCCCAGTTCTGCCAGTGCACCATGTCGCCGGTAATGGTGTAGTTCTTGCCTTCCGGTTCGATGATCTCAAGCGGTTTTTTCGGTGTTTCGATGCGGTCACGGCCATCATACGGACGCGGAGTCATGGGCACCGGAACAACCGCGCCTTCTTCAATTTTCTGGATCTTCTTCTGTTCGAGATCAACCACCGCCACCAGATTCTCAATCGGGTGTGCCCAGTAGTTACCGTCGCCCACATCCAGATAGCTCACCACTTTCAGCAGACGGTCTTCCTGCTTCAGGCCGTCTTTGCCGTCAAAATAGCCGACGGTCAGTGGGGTCGTGATCACGTTCTTCGTATCGCTGATGCCGCGTTTTTTCAGCACCTCAGCAAATTCCGGGCTCTCGTTGATGATTTGCTGCACGGTGGCGAAATCATCCAGCAGCACCATGCCGTGCGCATCCTTTACGGCCTCCCAGCGCAGGATTTTCTTATCCTTCAGGTCTACACGACTTTCGATGACGTGTTTGCCGTCCAGCATGGTGATATTCGCCTGACGCGGGGCATCCACCGCTGTGCCGTTCAGCACAAAGTCCCACACTTTGGCTTTCGCGGGCTCGGCCAGGGCAATCTGGGTGAAGCGGGTGTTAGGTTTAAAATCCTTTGAGGCTTTGACGATCGCCACGGCTTGCTTAATCTCATCCGCCGTTAATGCATTAAGCGGATGGGGGCTTTTCTCAACCTGGAACGTCTGGTCGAGGCCGGACTGGAAGATGTCATTGATAAAGGTGTCCGAGATAAAGGCCTTGTTGTCTTTCATCACTACCGGCACCGACAGCGCAAGGGGTTTGCCGTTAACGATGGCGGTGTTAGCGCCTGGCTTCACCTTTACGAACGCACCGTCTTTCGCAATGGTGAACATCTGTGCGTAATCATCCCATTGTACCTCTGCGCCAAAATCTGCCAGCGTTTTGTCCATAGGGACCATATGCGCCTCACTGCCGTGAGCGAAAACGGGAGATTGCCAGGCACAGCAGAGCGCAACGGCCAGAGCCAGTGCCGTTCTACGGGCAGAAAATGAAGAATTGCTTCTCATCGTAGACCTCATCTTGTTGTGTTTATTGTGTTGTGAGTCTTATCCTGACAGGCGCGTGAAAAAAGCGTTTGCCTGCATCTGCCAGGTTATTTGTCAGTCTTGCCAGGTTAAAAAAAGACCGGGAATAAATCACATGCCGAGCCTTTTCCTCTATCCAGGCGCACTGATGAGGCTCCACAAATTGATACGCGCAGTGAACAATTCCCTCTCCCATCGGGTTGGGGGATCCCCATAAAATAATGCCTGCACGGAGGACCCCCTCTCCCTTGAGGGAGAG
>NZ_JACASJ010000106.1:0-16722 GCF_013391025.1 Enterobacter sp. SECR19-1250
CCAGTAGATCACACTTCATCGTGCTTTTCATTTTTCTGGGGAACCCTCAGCCCAACGGGAGAGGGAGTAACCGTTCCCTCTCCCGTTGGGAGAGGGTTAGGGTGAGGGAAATCACACTCTGCGGTCTCTCGTGAAAAGTACCTGCCGTTGTCCCAATCGTCCCTTCACGTTCCGCCCCTCTCACGCTTCAATTAAACAACAAAAACAAAACATAAATTTAACAAACCAATTCCGATACGAGGTCCCTATGAAGCCTGAAGAGTTCCGCGCTGATACCAAACGCCCGTTAACCGGCGAAGAGTATTTAAAAAGCCTGCAGGATGGCCGCGAGATTTATATCTACGGCGAGCGCGTTAAAGACGTCACCACCCATCCGGCGTTTCGCAATGCGGCGGCCTCCATCGCGCAGATGTACGACGCGCTGCACAAACCGGACATGCAGGACACGCTGTGCTGGGGCACCGACACCGGCAGCGGCGGTTACACCCATAAGTTCTTCCGCGTGGCGAAAAGCGCCGACGACCTGCGTCAGCAGCGAGACGCCATCGCCGAGTGGTCTCGCCTGAGCTACGGCTGGATGGGCCGCACGCCGGACTACAAAGCCGCGTTCGGCTGCGCGCTCGGCGCAAACCCGGCCTTCTACGGCCAGTTCGAGCAAAATGCCCGTAACTGGTATACCCGCATTCAGGAAACCGGCCTGTACTTTAACCACGCTATCGTCAACCCGCCTATCGACCGCCACAAACCGGCGGACGAGGTGAAAGACGTCTATATCAAGCTGGAAAAAGAGACCGACGCCGGGATCATCGTCAGCGGTGCCAAAGTGGTTGCCACCAACTCGGCGCTGACCCACTACAACATGATCGGCTTTGGCTCCGCGCAGGTGATGGGCGAAAACCCGGACTTTGCGCTGATGTTCGTCGCGCCAATGGATGCCGAAGGGGTGAAGCTGATCTCCCGCGCCTCCTACGAGATGGTGGCTGGCGCTACCGGCTCGCCGTACGACTACCCGCTCTCCAGCCGTTTTGATGAGAACGACGCGATCCTGGTGATGGATAATGTACTGATCCCATGGGAAAACGTGCTGATCTACCGCGATTTCGACCGCTGCCGTCGCTGGACTATGGAAGGCGGTTTTGCCCGCATGTACCCACTGCAGGCCTGCGTGCGTCTGGCGGTGAAGCTCGACTTCATCACCGCCCTGCTGAAAAAATCGCTGGAGTGTACCGGCACCCTGGAGTTCCGCGGCGTGCAGGCAGATCTCGGCGAAGTGGTCGCCTGGCGCAATATGTTCTGGGCGCTGAGCGACTCCATGTGTTCCGAAGCCACGCCGTGGGTGAACGGTGCGTACCTGCCGGATCACGCGGCGCTGCAAACCTATCGCGTGATGGCGCCAATGGCCTACGCGAAGATTAAAAACATCATCGAACGTAACGTCACCAGCGGGCTGATCTACCTGCCATCCAGCGCACGGGATCTGAACAACCCGCAGATCGATCAGTATCTGGCGAAGTACGTGCGCGGATCCAACGGCATGGATCACGTCGAACGCATCAAGATTTTGAAGCTGATGTGGGATGCCATCGGCAGCGAATTTGGCGGCCGTCACGAGCTGTATGAGATCAACTACTCCGGCAGCCAGGACGAAATTCGCCTGCAGTGTCTGCGCCAGGCGCAAAGCTCCGGCAACATGGACAAAATGATGGCGATGGTCGACCGCTGCATGTCTGAGTACGACCAACACGGCTGGACGGTGCCACACCTGCACAACAACAGCGATATCAACATGCTGGACAAGCTGCTGAAATAACGCAGCGGGAGGTTTCAATGCATTCAGATGAACAACGCCTGCGTTTTCGCGACGCCATGGCCAGCCTGTCGGCCGCGGTGAATGTCATCACCACGGCGGGCGATGCCGGACGCTGCGGGATCACCGCCACTGCCGTCTGCTCGGTAACGGATTCCCCGCCGTCGGTCATGGTCTGTATCAACGCCAACAGCGCCATGAACCCGGTGTTTCAGGGCAACGGCAAACTGTGCGTGAATGTGCTCAACCACGAGCAGGAGATCATGGCTCGCCACTTCGCCGGTATGACCGGGATGGCCATGGAGGAGCGCTTTACCCTCTCCTGCTGGCAGAAAGGTCCTCTGGCGCAACCGGTGCTGAAAGGGGCGCTGGCAAGCCTGGAAGGCGAGATAAGTCAGGTGCAAACCATCGGCACGCATCTGGTTTATCTTGTTGAAATTAAAAATATCATCCTCAGTGAAGAGGGCCACGGCCTGATCTATTTCAAACGCCGTTTCCACCCGGTAATGATGGAGCCGGAAGCAGCCGTGTGATCCCCTCTCGCGCTGGCCCTCCTGAGGCCAGCGCGCCTTTCTGCAAAAATTCCTAAGGTTTCCGCTAAATCACGCCGTTATATAGCCATAAGAGAAATTTTCTGTGCCTGAATACTGACACGCTGTGTCAGTGCTACCCGCATCATTCAGCGCATACCCTAATATACAGGAAGACCTTATGGCTAAAACGACGCGGAGCCGCTCGGCTGAACGTCTGGTCGATATTCTCCTTGAGCTACATTTAAACGGTGTGATAAACCGCAGTGCGCTGATGGAGAAATTTAATATTACCGAGCGTACCGTCTACCGGGATTTAAATGCGCTCTCCCCGATTGTGGAACATACCGGAAACGGGCTATATCGGCTGATCCATTCCGCGCAATCGCCCGGCGGACAAGGATTACACCATACCCTTGCTAACTTCCTGAATGCTGATAGCTTTTTCCCCGAAAGAAACGCGGAGTTTTGGGAGAAACTCGAAAACCGCGTTGACGAAAATCATATTCTTATTCTCGCCAACGAGGCGGAGCACACGGCGGAACGTGATATTCGTCGCCATTTATCCAACATTGAAAAATCGATTAAAAACTGTAATGTTTGCCAGATCGTTTATAAAGGCAAAACCCGGCTGATTAACCCCTATAAACTCATTAACAAAAAAAATATATGGTATTTACAAGCTACCGAAAATAGCCGGTTAAAATCCTTCTCATTGAGTCAGATTCGCTGGCTTGATATTCAGAAACGCACCTTTACGCCGGACGAAAATGTGATCGGGCTGTTGGAAAAAAACCTCGATCCGTGGGTATCGGAAGATACTTTCGAGGTGAAAATATTTATTAAGGATAATATTTCACACTACTTCCTGCGCCGCGATCTCCTCCCGGCACAAGAGCTGCTGGAGGAGCAACACGACGGCGTGACGCTGCGCTGTCAGGCAGCACATGAAAACCAGATCCTGCCGCTGCTGTTCTACTGGTTACCCAACATTCAGATCCTGGAGCCAGCCTGGCTTAAGGAAAAGCTGGTTAAAACGCTGGAAGGTTACCTGGCGGGGAGCGCAGCCACGGTAACCGGGTGATCTGTATCACATTATTTCTCCCGCTGGTGGCGAGCCTGAACCACTCGCCGCCCCCTTTGACCGCTCACCAGGCACTTTCAACCACTCACCCATTTTCTCCCCTTTACGCGCGCAAGCTTCTGGCACGATCGCTCCAGCATTACTCAATACCTCCTCACAACGAACCCTGACCCTTTTTTCTTTACATAAAAAACCAGGTCTTACTATGGATACTAAAAAACTACTGAAGCACGTGCCCTGGGCCTTACTCGGGATCCTCGGCGCTTTCTGTCTGGCGGTTGTCGCATTACGCCGGGGCGAACACGTAAGCGCCCTGTGGATCGTGGTCGCGTCGGTTTCCGTCTACCTTGTGGCTTATCGCTACTACAGCTTATACATCGCGCAGAAGGTCATGAAACTCGACCCGACGCGTGCCACCCCGGCGGTCATTAACAATGACGGCCTGAACTACGTGCCAACCAACCGCTATGTTCTGTTTGGTCACCACTTTGCCGCCATTGCAGGCGCTGGCCCGCTGGTCGGCCCGGTACTGGCCGCGCAGATGGGCTACCTGCCGGGTACCCTGTGGCTGCTCGCTGGTGTAGTGCTGGCGGGTGCAGTGCAGGACTTTATGGTGCTGTTTATCTCCTCGCGCCGTAACGGTTCGTCGCTGGGTGAGATGATCAAAGAAGAGATGGGCCGCGTGCCGGGTACCATCGCCCTCTTCGGCTGCTTCCTGATTATGATCATCATCCTCGCGGTGCTGGCACTAATCGTGGTGAAAGCGCTGGCTGAAAGTCCGTGGGGCGTCTTTACCGTCTGCTCTACCGTGCCGATTGCGCTGTTCATGGGGATCTACATGCGCTTCCTGCGCCCTGGCCGCGTCGGCGAGGTGTCGGTCATTGGTATCGTGCTGCTGGTTGCCTCTATCTACTTCGGCGGTGTGATTGCGCACGACCCGTACTGGGGTCCGGCGCTGACCTTTAAAGACACCACCATCACCTTTGCCCTGATTGGTTACGCGTTTATTTCTGCCCTTCTGCCGGTATGGCTGATTCTGGCTCCGCGTGACTATCTGGCGACCTTTCTGAAAATCGGCGTCATCGTCGGGCTGGCGATCGGTATTGTGATCATCAACCCTGAACTGAAAATGCCGGCGGTGACCCAGTACATTGACGGTACCGGTCCGCTGTGGAAAGGCGCCCTGTTCCCGTTCCTGTTTATCACCATCGCCTGTGGTGCCGTTTCTGGCTTCCACGCGCTGATCTCCTCCGGCACCACGCCGAAGCTGATGGCCAACGAAACCGACGCGCGTTTCATCGGTTACGGTGCCATGCTGATGGAATCCTTCGTGGCGATCATGGCGCTGGTGGCTGCGTCTATCATCGAACCGGGTCTTTACTTCGCGATGAACACCCCGCCGGCAGGCCTGGGCATCACCATGCCAAACCTGCATGAGATGGGCGGTGACAACGCGGCGCTGATTATGGCGCAGTTGAAGGACGCCAGCGCCCACGCGGCGGCGACCGTCAGTTCCTGGGGCTTTGTGATTTCGCCTGAGCAGATCATGCAGACCGCGAAAGACATCGGCGAACCGTCCGTGCTGAACCGCGCCGGTGGCGCACCGACGCTGGCGGTAGGTATTGCACACGTGTTCCACAAAGTGCTGCCATGGGCGGACATGGGCTTCTGGTACCACTTCGGTATTCTGTTCGAAGCGTTGTTCATCCTCACCGCGCTGGACGCCGGTACCCGTGCAGGCCGCTTTATGCTGCAGGATCTCTTGGGGAACTTCGTGCCGTTCCTGAAGAAAACCGACTCGCTGGTGGCGGGCGTGCTGGGTACTGCGGGCTGCGTTGGCCTGTGGGGTTACCTGCTGTACCAGGGCGTTGTTGACCCACTCGGCGGCGTGAAGAGCCTGTGGCCGCTGTTCGGTATCTCTAACCAGATGCTGGCAGCCGTTGCCCTGGTGCTCGGCACCGTGGTACTGGTGAAGATGAAACGCACCAAATACATCTGGGTCACCGTGGTGCCTGCGCTGTGGCTGCTGCTCTGCACCACCTGGGCGCTGGGCCTGAAACTGTTCAGCAGCAACCCGCAGCTGGAAGGCTTCTTCTACATGGCTAACCAGTACAAAGCGAAAATTGCCGCCGGTGGCGCGGATCTCACCGCCCAGCAGATTGCCAACATGAACCATATCGTGGTGAACAACTACACCAACGCGGGTCTGAGCATTCTGTTCCTGGTGGTGGTTTACAGCATTATCTTCTACGGCATCAAAACCTGGATGAAAGTGCGTAACGCTGAAGGTCGTACGGACAAAGAGACCCCGTACGTGCCGGTACCGGAAGGCGGCGTGAAGACCTCTTCGCACCATTAATCCAGCATGTAACTGTAAGCCCGGATCGCTGCGCGCCACCGGGCTTTTTCTTATCAGGACAGGTTATGTTTGGTAACTTAGGCGAAGCAAAAAAATACCTCGGTCAGGCAGCGAAAATGCTGATTGGCATTCCGGACTATGACAACTACGTTGAGCATATGAAAACCAACCACCCGGATAAGCCCTACATGACCTACACTGAATTCTTCCGCGAGCGTCAGGAAGCGCGCTACGGCGGAAGTGGAGAAGGCGGCGTCCGCTGCTGCTAAAGGAGAGACCATGACCCCGATTGCCGTCACCCTGTTGACCGGTTTCCTCGGCGCCGGTAAAACCACCCTGCTGCGCCACATTCTCAACGCGCAGCACGGTTTCAAAATCGCCGTGATCGAAAACGAGTTCGGCGAAGTCTCCGTTGACGACCAGCTGATTGGCGATCGCGCCACGCAGATCAAAACCCTGACCAACGGCTGCATCTGCTGTACCCGCTCTAACGAACTCGAAGATGCCCTGCTGGACCTGCTCGACAGCCGCGATCGTGGGGACATCCACTTTGACCGCCTGGTGATTGAATGCACCGGCATGGCCGACCCCGGCCCGATTATTCAGACCTTTTTCTCACATGACATCCTTTGCCAGCGCTACCTGTTGGACGGCGTGATTGCCCTGGTCGACGCGGTTCACGCCGACGATCAG
Organism: Enterobacter sp. SECR19-1250; assembly: GCF_013391025.1. Classification (NCBI taxonomy): domain Bacteria; kingdom Pseudomonadati; phylum Pseudomonadota; class Gammaproteobacteria; order Enterobacterales; family Enterobacteriaceae; genus Enterobacter; species Enterobacter sp. SECR19-1250. The sequence goes on from NZ_JACASJ010000106.1 coordinate 6,474, forward strand.
ATGAACCAGTTTACCATCGCCCAGTCTCAGGTGGGCTACGCCGACCGCATCCTGCTGACCAAAACCGACGTGGCGGGCGAGAGCGTTAAACTGCGCGAGCGCCTGGCACGCATCAACGCCCGCGCACCGGTATACACCGTGACGCACGGCGATATCGACCTGTCTCAACTGTTCAACACCAACGGTTTTATGCTGGAAGAGCATGTCACCTCAAAACCGCGTTTTCACTTTATGGCGGATAAGCAGAACGACGTAGCGTCGATTGTGGTGGAGCTGGATTACCCGGTAGACATCAGCGAGGTCTCCCGCGTGATGGAGAACCTGCTCCTGTCGTTTGCCGATAAGCTGCTGCGCTACAAAGGCATGCTGTGGATCGACGACGAACCAAACCGCCTGCTGTTCCAGGGCGTACAGCGGCTGTACAGCGCGGACTGGGACAGACCCTGGGGCGACGAGCCGCCGCGCAGCGTGATGGTGTTTATTGGCATCCAGCTGCCGGAAGAGGAAATTCGGGCGGCGTTTGCGGGGCTGAAGAGATAACCGCCCAGCATCCCCTCTCCCTTTGGGAGAGGGTTAGGGTGAGGGGTAAACCTTATTTCACCGCCTCCGGCAGCGTCACAATCCACAACTCACTGTCAGACGCCGGTTTCTCCAGCGGCTTCACGCTAAGGGTCGTCTCAACCGGCTTATCATCCAGCGTCAGCTTTCCTTCCACGTTCACCCGATAATCCTTGAGCTTCTTGCCCTCGACCGGATGTTGCATCGCCACCTTCACGCCAAAGTCGTTATCGTTCGCCACCGCCAGCGTTTTGCTGTCTATCAGCGCCAGCCCTTCAGCCTTTTCCTGCTGCCAGCCCAGGGCGCGCAGATCAACAACCTGCGTTTTCTGCGCAAGGGTAATGCCGCGCTGTGCCAGGGTTTTCTCATCATCAAACTCCGGATACTCGCCCGGCTTGTCGAAACCTGACAGGTCGCTCGCCTTACTGAGATCGACCTTGTAAATCAGGTTACGCATTCCGTCGTTTTTATCGCTTCCCTGTTCAATCAGCAGGATGTGCTGGTCATCAAGCGCCACGATGTCGCCGATTTTAGCGTCGCTGTTTTTGCTGTAGGCCGCGCTGTCGATGGGATAACCGTACATTGCGGTTTTTCCGCTTGCCGGATCAAAGCTCACCAGACGCGTAAACAGCGCCTTTTTCTTGCTCTTACCGTCGATATCCAGCGTACTTTGCACGGCGGCAATAATACGCCCGTCCGGCATACGGGTGAGGCCTTCAAAGCCGCGGTTCGCCTGACGCCATTTGAGGATATTTGGCAAACCGCCCGCAATTGCTTTTTCCCCTTCCGCCGCCTGCGGACCGTGGATCGCCAGGATTTTCCCTTTACTGTCGATGTTAATCAGGAACGGGCCATACTCATCGCACAGCCAGTAACCGCCTTTACCGTCCGGGGTGATCCCTTCCGTATCCAGCCCGCGATTATCCCCCTTCAGCCTCTTTAACGTGTCGCTGAAGGCCACTTCATTGGTGGATCCAATCACGTCGCTTTCCAGCGGCAGACCGTTGATCGCGCCTTTATCGTCATGCAGAGGACGGGCATCAATGGCCTCCGCTTTGCCGTTTTGTACACGAATCGTCATCAGCAGCGGCGCGAAATCTGGCGTAACGAAAATTTTGGCTTCGTTTTTACCCACTTTCGGTGAATCCGCGTTCGGACCGCGATCGGTAATGGTGGCGAAGGTCAGGGCATCGCCCTGTTTCCCGGTGAACAGCAGGCCAGAACCTATCCCAACCGGAAGGCCGTTCGGGAATGCACTGGCAAATGCGCCGGTGTCGTTCACGTGTGTGCCTTCTGGAAAACTGACGACATAGCGCTCAGCCGTAGGCTGCGCCGCGAGGGCAGAGAAAGAGAGCACACAACCGATTAGCACAGGAATAATTTTTCTTTTCATATTGTTAGCATCCATAAAGTGAAGCTCACACCGTAAAGAAGAAACGTGTCAGGAAAATGACATCGAATGGCAACATTGCGCGGGCCGGAGCGCCAAAGAAATGTAAAGCTCTGTTGTTATCTGTAACAGCGGAAACATTTCTGGAAATTATTAGAAACCCAATTAATTCGCTGCGAACCACTCTTTCTGCTCTCGTTCAGATTATGTTTAGCTAAAAAAATAAACACTTTCTAAACGCCAAATCATTACCCGTTGACGACCTCTCAACCCAACACTCTCGCAACACCAACAAATTAAAAAATTAACAAAACCAGCATAAAACGGCGACTTTCATCACATTTGCAGTCATTAACATCGCTTGTTAAGGTGCGCCCAGATTAAATTGATGACGAGGCATATGAGATGAAAAAACTGAATATCCTTCTGCTGACTGCGTTGACTGCTGTATCGGGTTCTGCACTGGCTCTGGGTGGCAGCGTTGAGCAGGGTAAAAACTTCACCAACCTCAATCTTGAGATGGGTAAATCCTCATCCGGTCTGTATGTGGAAAGCAACTGGCTGAAAAACACCGATGACGGTACGCAGACCGGCGGTGTGGGTGCAGGTTATAACCTGGGTCTTGGCCCGGTCATGCTGAACGCGGGTGCAAAAGCTATCTATATCGGCCCGAAAAAAGGCGATAACGGCGTGGCGTTCCCGATCGGTGGCGGCGTAAACGTTGCCCTGACCGACAGCATTCATCTGTATGGTGAAGGCTACGTGGCACCAGAAGGGATGAACAACAGCGTGAAAAACTACGTTGAAGCCAACGGCGGCGTAAGCTGGACGCCAGTTACACCTGTGACCCTGAAAGTGGGTTACCGCCACGTAAGCGTTGATGGTAAAGACGGTCGTCCAGGCCACACCCTGATTGACGGTGCGTATGTTGGCGGTGGAGTCACCTTCTGATGAAACACCGCATTACCGCGCTTTGCGTTCTGAGCCTCACGCTTCTGCTCACCGGCTGCGTCCAGTACAAATGGGTGAAACCGGGCGTCAGCGACGCTGAAATGAACAAAAAGCTCACGAAATGTGAAGCGCAGGCGCTGATCGATCTGCCCCCGGATAACGTCGTAACCGGTTCGGACTCGGAAAAAACGGATCTGAAGAACAAGAAAAAGGATATTTCCACGAGCTACACGGTTGAAGACGCCAATGAGGATCGCAGGGCGACCCTCGTAGACAGCTGCATGTTCAAAAGCGGCTGGGATAAAATTGAAGTGCAATAATCTCTAAAAAACCTGCCTACTGGCAGGTTTTTTATTGCCGCTTACTTACGCACCACCACCAGCTTCTGGTTCACAAACTCTTTGATCCCCAGATCCGACAGCTCGCGTCCGTAACCGGAGCGTTTCACGCCGCCAAACGGCAGCTCTGGCGCGGTATCGGTGAGCCAGTTGATATACACCATGCCGGTCTCAATCCGTGACGCCATTTTCTTCGCGCGTTCAATATCCTGACTGAACACCGCACCGCCCAGTCCGTAGTGGGAGTCGTTCGCCAGGGCGACCGCCTCGTCATCGTTTTTCACCACATACATCTGCGCCACCGGGCCGAAGAACTCCTCGAAGTACGCCGGGTTGTCGCGGGAGATATTTGTCAGGATCGTCGGCTCGAAGAAGCTCCCGTCGCGCTGCACCGGTTTACCACCATAGTGTAACGTCGCGCCCTTTTTCACCGCCTCATTGACCTGTTTTGTCAGCGTTTCGAGCGCATCTTTAGACGACAGTGGCCCAAGCGTGGTGCTTTCATCCAGCGGGTCGCCAATTTTCACCTGCTTAAAGGCGTCGGTGAATTTGCTCAGGAAGGCATCGGCAATTTTCTCATGCAGGATAAAGCGCTTCGCTGCGGTACAGACCTGACCGGCGTTGTTAAGTCGCGCGTTCACGCCTGTCTTCACCGCTTTATCAAGATCCGCATCGTCCAGCACCACGAAAACGTCGTTACCGCCCAGCTCAAGGGTGGATTTCTTGATGTGCTTCGCCGCCTGCGCGGCCACCACGCTGCCTGCTTTCTCAGAGCCGGTTAGCGCGGCCCCCTGTACGCGGTCGTCAGCGATGATGTTCGCCACCTGCTCAGACGAGATAAAGAGATTGGTCCATGCCCCTTCCGGCGCCCCTGCCTCACGCACCAGATGAGCAAAGGTTTCGGCACAGTGCGGCACGATACTGGCATGTTTAGCCAGCACCGGGTTACCCGCCGCCAGGTTAGGTGCCAGAACACGCATCAGCTGATAATACGGGAAATTCCACGGTTCCACGGCCATCAGCACGCCGATGGGGTGATGCTCCACCCACGCTTCTCCGAGTTCAGACGGGTACTTCACCGGGGCCAGGAACTGCTTCGCGTTATCGGCATAGTAGCGGGCGATTTGCGCGCACAGCTTCACCTCGCCGCGGCTTTGTTCGATGAGCTTACCCATCTCCTGACTGGCAATTTTAGCCAGCTCCTCGGTGCGTTCGTCGATCAGGTCGGCAAGCTTATGCAGCACCGGCAAGCGCTGTTCAATGTCACCTTTCGCCCACTGCGAATGGTAAAGGGCGTCGGCCGCTTTTAGCGCCGCTTCGATATCCGCGTCGGTATGAGAGGGATATTCTTTGATGAGCTGGTTGGTGGCAGGATTTACTGTCTGATAAGCCATATCGAATCTCCATGTTTTACCGCTTAGGGTAGTAAGGGTAGACAACATGACGGGTGATGGACGTAAAGTTGGGTATATCCGGAAGGTTCTTAGTAGGGCCAGGGCATGGTATAAAAATGTTCCTGACAGGAGCGCCTATGACCCATACCCGACAGATCCGCCAGACCTTTAACCGCCTTCCGGGCCTTGAGCTGCGCAGCACGTGGCAGAGTACCGTGGCGTATAAACGTCATTGTCACCCCCAACTCTCGATTGGCGCGATAGTGGAAGGCCAGACCTGCTGCCGGTGCAATGACACGCAGTACATCCTCCACCCCGGCGATCTCATCGTGATCCCGGCGCATGTGCCGCACAGCTGCAACCCCGTTGCGGGCCAGCCCCGCAGCTATCATATGCTCTATATCGACACGGATTATCCTCTGGCAGAACAGGTCATTCGCGACAGCACGCTGTTTGCTCTTTACCTGAACGTTGTTGAGAACATGTCGGCTAATTCCCTGAACATGCTGATTTCTGCCCTTCCGCGCTGCGCCAGCTGCACGGGTGAACTACGCTCAACCAGCCAGCACATCCAGCAGGCGTTTCTTGCCGATTTAACCAGCCCGCCGTCACTCGACGACCTTGCCCACCGCTTCTCGCTGCGCAAAGAGACGCTGATCCGCACCTTCAGGCAGGACACTGGCCTGACGCCGGGCAGCTTTCTCAACATCTCCCGCGTGGAATACGCCAAAGCGCGGCTCCGCGCCGGGGATGATATTGCCGATGTCGGCTACCAGAGCGGGTTTGCCGATCAGAGCCATTTTCATAAGACCTTTGTGAGCTATACCGCCGCCACGCCGCGCCAGTACGCCACGGGCCGATCAATATCGGACAATAAATAGCGTTTGCATCGCCGTAGTCTGACCTCGGTTTTTTACACAGAGGTTGCTATGGAACTGTTATTCCCTTCCGCTTTTCTCGCTCTGGCGCTGGCGCATTTTGTCGCCCTGTTAAGCCCGGGCCCAGATTTCTTCCTGCTGGTGGGCTACGCGGCGCGCTACCGGGTCCGCGGCAGCGCCGGGCTGTGCCTCGGCATCGCCGCGGGCAACGGGTTGTATATCCTGCTGGTGATTATCGGCTGGAGCGCGCTGCGCCAGTTTACGTGGCTGTTTTCCCTTATCGAGCTTTGCGGGGCGCTGTATCTGCTGTGGATCGGCTCGCAACTGGTGCGCAGCCGCCCGCAAGCGCTGGCGCTGAATGAAACCCACCAGCGCTTCCCCTCACTGCGTAAACAGATCCTGCTGGGGCTCGGCTCGGCGTTATTAAATCCAAAGAACGCCCTGTTCTATCTGGCGCTGATGACGGCGCTACTGGGGCCAAACGTCACGCTGCTTCAGCAGGCGACCTGCGGCGTCTGGATGGTGCTGGTGGTGCTGGTGTGGGATCTGGCGCTGGTATCACTGATGGGGCTACCCGCGGTGCAACAGAGGCTCAGCCGTTCGCTGTGGCTAATTGAGCGGGCGGCGGGCGCGGTATTGATAGGTTTTGGGGTATGGGTGTTGTGGCGGTTTTTGCACTTTCCCCCCGTCTCCCTCTATCCTTAACCCATGGAAAAAATCGCTGAACTCAAACGCGCCAAGCTGCTGGCGCTGTCGCTGCTGCTGATTGCCGTCGCGGCGTTTATCACCACCCTGTTTCTGCCGCAAACCTTCTGGGTGCGCGGCGTGAAGGCCATTGCCGAGGCGGCGATGGTTGGCGCGCTGGCGGACTGGTTTGCGGTCGTCGCGCTGTTTCGCCGGGTGCCTATTCCGTTTATCTCGCGCCATACGGCGATTATCCCGCGCAATAAAGACCGGATTGGCGATAATCTCGGCCAGTTCGTGCAGGAGAAGTTTCTCGACACCCAGTCGCTGGTGGCGCTGATCCACCGCTATGAGCCGGCGCAGATGATTGGCACCTGGTTCAGTAAGCCCGACAATGCCCAGCGTGTCGGGCAGCATCTGATTCAGGTGATGGGCGGTTTCCTTGAGCTGACCGATGACGGGCGTATTCAGCGCCTGCTCAAACGCGCGGTGCATAAGGCCATCGATAAGGTCGATTTCACCGAAACCAGCGCAGTGATGCTGGAGAGCATGACCAAAAACAACCGGCATCAGGTACTGCTGGACGCCATCATCAACCGCCTGATCACCCTGATTCAACGCGATAGCACGCGGGAATTTATTTCAGACCAGATTGTCCACTGGCTTAAGACCGAGCATCCGCGCAAGGCGATGGTGCTGCCCACCGAGTGGCTGGGCGATCAGAGCGCGGAGATGGTGTCAAACGCGGTGAATACCCTGCTGGACGACGTCAGTCATGACCGTACCCACCAGATCCGCCAGGCGTTCGACCGCGCCACGCTGAAGCTTATCGACAACCTGAAAAACGATCCGGAGATGGCCGCAAAGGCAGAGAACATCAAGCATTACCTGAAGAACGACGACGCGTTTAACCGCTATCTGGGTGAGATGTGGGCTGACCTGCGCCAGTGGCTGAAGGCGGATATGCAACGTGAGGATTCCCGCGTGAAGCAGCGCATCGCCAACGCCGGGCAGTGGTTTGGCGAAACGCTGCTCGGTGACGACAGCCTGCGGGCATCGCTCAATGAGCACCTCGAGCAGGCGGCGCACCGCGTGGCACCGGATTTCGCGGCGTTTCTCACTCGCCATATCAGCGACACGGTAAAAAGCTGGGACGCCAAAGATATGTCCCGCCAGATCGAGCTTAATATCGGCAAAGATCTGCAGTTTATCCGCGTCAACGGCACCCTGGTGGGCGGGACAATTGGCCTGATCCTGTTTTTACTCTCGCAACTGCCCGCCGTGCTTGCACATTACTCCGTTTTGGGTGGTGCAATGACGTAGCGCGTCGCCTCAAAGCGATTGAGGATCAAGTGCACCAGAAACACCATCGTCAGCGTTGCCACCAGAGAAAAGGTCACCGAGGTGATGCGGTAGAGATCGCTGAACACCAGGTCGCTGTCCGGGTGCATGTTCTGACCGAACATAATCCCGATGGTGGTGATGCTGGCAAACCCAACGCCGGCTCCCACCTTCTCCATCACATGCAGACGCGCACCAAACGCCAGCCCGAGGCCGATAAGCGGCATCATCAGTAGCATGTGGCTGCTGTGATCGTAGAGGATAAGCTGCACCACCAGAATATAGAGACAGCCCAGCACCACGCCAGCCACGCGCCAGATAGAGCTCATCACCGCGCCGCGATAGTGCATCGGGAACAGAATCAACACACCGGCCATCAGCGCCGAAAGCGAATCGCTTAAATCGCTTATCTGGAAGATAACAAAAATCATTGTCGCAACGGTGCCGGAGAGCAGAGACTCGTGCCGCACGCGGGCATCATCTTTCTCGATCAGCGGCGGCGGCTTGCGTGGCTCAACGTCCGGCAGGAGGTAGTTCATCAGCGCGCTCAGGCATACCGCCATCACACTCGCTTCAATGTTGGAAAACAGCAGCGTGTGCCAGTCGGTGGTGGGATAGCTCATAAAGTTGAGCATCACGCTCTGGCACACCACGCCCATCGACCCGAACAGGAACAGCGGCCCCTTACTCATAAAGCGAAAACGCATGACATACAGGGCAAAAACCACCAGCGTCATGATCACCGGCCACTGGGACAGATAGCCGATAATAATCACCATTTCGACGCAGTTTAGCGATGCGCTGAAGATAAACTGCTTCGCCACATGGCGGTTAAAGACCGGCACCAGCGACAGCAGCATGATGGGGTAGACCACATAAAACACGCCGTAGCTGGTGTTATAGAAACTTGAAATACTCAGCGCGATCATCCCGGCAAAGACGATGCGCAGGGTCTGGCGAAAGTCATTGGCCGTATAGACGATGTTGCCGTGCGGGGTAAAGACCCGCGCCAGCGTGCTAATAGACATAGTGGAGCAGGCTCACCAGGTGGATTTGCATCCCGGAGAAGAAGCGCGCAAACGGCCCTTCGCTGTTGTAGAGCTGCACGGTGGCACGAGCGCCGGTCGGGAGCGGTTTCGGCAGCGTCTCATCCAGCGCCACGTGAATGCGCATTCGCTGAGCGTCGCGCACCCAACGGTTGGAGGTTTCTGGCGCGGACAGTTCGCCGCTCACCGCCTCCTGTCCGGCAAGGATCCCCGCATCGCTGCTGGTCACGTGGGCGCGGAAAACCTGTCCCGGAAAGGCGTCAAATACCACGGCGGCATCGGTCCCCTGATGGGTATGGCGCAGACTCTTCTCACGAAAATCGGCCACAATATCGGTCTGATTATTCACCAGCGCCAGCGCCGCCGAACCGGACGAGGCATAAAACCCGGGGCTTAGCTGCAGGTTGCTGACCGTGCCGTTCGCCTGGGCGTAAACCTTCGTCCAGCCGAGGTTGAGCTCCGCCTCATCAAGCGCGTTACGGTATTTTTGCAGCGTCACGTTGCGGTGCTCTTCCCGCTCGCCACGCTGGATGCGCAGGTTATGGATGTTCGCCTGAATCGAGCTCACGGACTGCTCGCTGCTCTGCCAGGTGGTACGGACCTTATCCAGATCCGCCTGCGAGACGTTCTGTAACGTGCTCAGCTTCTGGTAGCGGTCAAAGGTCACTTTGTCGTTACGCGCGGTCAGCACGGCGGTTTTCAGGCTGGCCTGGGCGGCGGCGATCTGCGCGTCCAGCTGTTCATTGGACAGGCGTGCCTGCTCAAGCGCGATTTGCGCCGCTTCCACTTTATTGCGAAACGGCGTGTCATCCAGCTCAAACAGCAGGTCGCCCCGCTTCACCTGGCTGTTGTTGTGTACGTGCACGGCCGACACATACCCGGAGACGCGCGGAGAAACCGGCGTCACCACGCGCATGACGGTGGAGTCCGGCGTCAGCGGGATCCAGATATCGGCGACGACAAAGTAGACAAACATCAGCAGGAAAGAGGCAATACTCACCCTTACCCAGCGGGCAAACTTTTGTTCAGGAGTCATTATTTTTCGGTCTTGTTATCTTCTTCGCGGATTGTCCGCAAATTGCAGGCGATTTGATTCAAGGTGGCGCTGAAAATTTCGATATGCTCAGGCGCGATGTTTTGCGATACGCGTGTCTGGTACGTCTCAATCACCTGGGTGAGCCTTTTTAGGATGGCTTTTCCCTCAGGCGTCAGCGTCAGAAGCCGGATGCGCTTGTCATAAGGCGATACGGTGCGCAGCAGGTATCCCTGCTTTTCCAGCTGTGTCAGGGTGCGCATCAGCGGCGGCAGTTCAATGCCCTGCACCTCCGCCAGCTCACTCACCGAGACGTTATCCCCCAGTTGATGAAGCTGCATCATTACCGTCCAGCTCGACTGGGTTAACCCGGTATCGAGAATGGCGTCGTCAATAACGGCGCGCCACTGGCGCACAATCATCGCCATCCGCATGCCCATCGGCCTGCGGCAAAACAGTTGTTCTTCACTCATGGGGGGAACCTCTCGAAACACGTCGTCAAGATAATGGTTATCAGGGTAAGTATCAAGAAACGAGAGGCGAAAGAGCAGGAATTGCGAAACGATGTCTCCCTCTCCCGGCGGGCTGAGGGTTCCCCAGTAATTTTTTAACCATAAGCGATAACGCTGCTCTCAG
>NZ_JACASJ010000107.1:0-16610 GCF_013391025.1 Enterobacter sp. SECR19-1250
TTAATCAGCGAGTCAGCTTGGGAAGAAATGACCTGCTTATTCGCACCTTCCTTAATGTATCGCGCAGCCAGCGTTGAAAACGCGGGCGAATTAACGACTCGACGGTCACCTGTAATGCCAGACTTTCTTCAGGCCAAAAAGATAAAAACGGAATCAGTCGGCTAATTTGCTGACGGTCATACTCTTCGGAGAGTCCAAATTGCAGGACCATCGGCAGATATTCCGCTGAAATAACCTCTTCCGTGCCGTCAAAAATGCGACACATTAATTCACGGTGGTGAACATGGCCGTTTTTCATCACCGCCGGTTTTTGATAAAGGCGGGGGCCACCGCGGCTCAACATTTGTTCAATCAGGGTACGCCAGCGCACATTGCCACGCCCTTTCTCAGGCAGGGAATCGTCATATACCGCCCAACCGTTCGCCCCTTGCAGCACCGCGTTACGGGTTGCCGCTTCCGCATGCTCCATCACCTGTTCAGTTGACTGCCCGCCGCGCCAGGCGCAGATCCCCATATGCACCATATCATCCCGGTCGAGCATTTTGCTCTGCGGCAGCGCATCCACCGCCTTCAGCAACTGGCTGGCGATGCTCTCCGACTCCTTAAGTGTGCGATGGGGTAACAACACCGCAAAGTCGCTGCGGTGATAGCGCGCCAGCAGCGCGCCGGGATAGCGCATAATAAAAGTCGACAGCAAATTGATGAGCGTAAAGAGGTTCTCTTCCGCCACGCGGCGTCCCCAGGTATCGCGCAGGAGATCGAAATCCGGCAGACGAACCATCATGACGACCCCGTGCGTTCCCACCTTTTCCGGGTCGTCCAGCAGCGTGGCCAGTTGATTATCAAAGAACAGGCGGTTATTCAGACCGGTTTTGTTATCCTGCGCGGCATAGGAACGGATCAGCGTATCCATGCGGCTGCGCTGATCGCTGGCGAATTGAATTTCTGAAAGCAGCGTATCCAGCGCGCTGCTGGTGCTGGACGGCCACTCATAGACCGACCCCCGCACCTGTGGGCCGCGCTCCCCGTTGAGTATTCGCACGGAGCGGTTTTCCAGCAGCTCCTGACCGGAGAGCTGACGGCGTAGCCAGCGCACCGCAAGAAAAATCAGCAGGACAATAAAGGCGACGGCAACGGTGAGTGGCGCGGTGGTCATCATCGAGCGGAAATAGCTGGCCATGGGATCGAGGTAGACCAGGCGTATCGTCATCCCCGGATTTTTAAGGGAATGGACATTCACTTCCCGATACTGGCTCACGACGCCCGCAGGCCGATAGCTCCCCTGACGCTGATGGCTCACTACCGGATGCTTTCCCTGCGTGATGTCGACCTGCACAATATCAACCGGTACCATCAATTCATCCAGCTCGCGGGAGAGTTCCGGTAGCGGAGTGGTAATCAGACGCGTATCAATAACTGACGCAACAGACTCAACCCGGTTGACCAGCTTGTCCTGAATGGCGTTATAAAAGCTCAGGGAGCAGCCAAGGAGCGTGACAAAAATGGTTAACCCCGTCAGCAACGTGATAAAAGCTGAGAACTTCGTCGTTAATCGCATCCTTGAGATTACTCCGTGGGTTGATGGGTAGCGAGTAAGCGCTAACTTGCATTTCAAATGCGCCATACTACCAAACCTGGTGTATCTGGCAATTTATTGCGTTAAATCGGCATAGCGTTTCATTGAGCGAGTATAGTCTTCAGAACGCATTTTCCAATCATCAGAATAGTGAGGATCCTGTATGCAGGCTTTGATCTTAGAACAGCAGGACGGCAATACCGTTGCCTCGGTGCAAGCCCTTGATGAGAGCCGTCTGCCCGAAGGCGACGTCACCGTCGACATCGACTGGTCCAGTCTGAATTACAAGGATGCCCTGGCCATCACCGGCAAAGGTAAAATCATCCGAAATTTCCCGATGGTGCCAGGGATTGATTTTGCAGGCCACGTTCATTCCAGCGAAGATCCGCGGTTTCATGCCGGCCAGCAGGTGCTGCTCACCGGTTGGGGCGTCGGCGAAAATCACTGGGGCGGGCTGGCAACGCAGGCGCGGGTGAAAGGCGAGTGGCTGGTGCCCATGCCTGCTGGGCTGGATGGCCGCAAAGCGATGATTATCGGCACCGCAGGCTTTACCGCCATGCTGTGCGTCATGGCCCTTGAAGATGCCGGTATCCGCCCTGAGTCAGGCGAGATAGTCGTGACCGGGGCCAGCGGTGGCGTTGGCAGCACGGCGGTGGCTTTACTGCACAAACTGGGGTATCAGGTCGTCGCGGTCTCAGGCCGTGAAAGCACCCATGACTACCTGCGTCAGCTTGGTGCCAGCCGCATTCTTGGCCGCGACGAATTTGCCGAAACCCGTCCGCTGGAAAAACACCTCTGGGCCGGAGCGGTGGATACCGTCGGAAATAACGTGCTGGCAAAAGTGCTGGCGCAGATGAACTACGGTGGCTGCGTGGCGGCCTGCGGTCTGGCGGGCGGTTTTGCGCTGCCAACCACCGTTATGCCCTTTATCCTGCGTAACGTGCGCCTGCAGGGTGTGGATTCCGTCATGACTCCGGCGGCCCGTCGTGCAGAAGCCTGGGAGCGTCTGGTACGCGACCTGCCTGAGTCCTTCTTCACGCAGAGTGCAACCGAAATCGCCCTCAGCCAGGCGCCGGAATATGCCGGTAAGATCATGGATAATCAGTTCCATGGCCGCGCGCTGGTAAAAATTGCCTAATCTTCAAATTTTCGTGACATATTCGCGCTAATCCTTCTCCTCCGTCATGCTTAGAAAAACGCATGACGGAGGATGCCATGAAAACCCGAAAACTGACGGAAGCCGACGTAACGTCCGAATCTGTCTTTATGTTACAGCGCCGCCAGATCCTGAAAATGCTTGGCATCAGTGCCACCGCGTTGACGCTCACACCTGCGGCTCACGCTGATTTGCTCGACTGGTTTAAAGGCAACGATCGGCCAAAAGCCCCTTCAGGTGCCCCGCTCACCTTTACGAAACCTGCCGAGTGGCAAAACAAACTGACGCTCACGCCAGAAGATAAGGTCACCGGTTATAACAACTTCTACGAATTTGGGCTTGATAAAGCCGATCCTGCGGCCAATGCAGGCAGCATGAAAACCGATCCGTGGACGTTGAAAATTGACGGCGAAGTGGCAAAACCCTTAACGCTGGATCATCACGATCTCACCACCCGTTTCCCGTTAGAGGAACGCATTTATCGTATGCGCTGCGTGGAAGCCTGGTCGATGGTGGTACCGTGGGTAGGTTTTCCGCTGCATAAGCTGCTGGCAATGGTTGAACCCACCAGCAATGCGAAATATGTCGCATTCCAGACGCGTTACGCCCCGGACGAGATGCCAGGCCAGAAGGACCGGTTCATCGGCGGTGGGCTTGCATATCCTTATGTAGAAGGATTACGCCTTGACGAAGCCATGCATCCTCTTACCCTTCTGACCGTCGGCGTTTACGGTAAAGCGCTCCCGCCGCAGAACGGCGCCCCCATCCGGCTAACGGTACCGTGGAAATATGGCTTCAAGGGCATTAAATCGATCGTCAGTATTAAGCTCACCCGCGAGCGTCCGCCCACGACATGGAATCTCGCCGCGCCGGACGAATACGGTTTCTTCGCCAACGTGAACCCGCATGTCGATCACCCACGCTGGTCGCAGGCGACGGAACGGTTTATCGGTTCCGGCGGGGCGCTGGATGTGAAGCGTCAGCCCACGCTGCTTTTTAACGGCTATGCGGATGAAGTGGCGTCGCTCTACCGTGGCCTCAATTTACGGGAGAACTTCTGAGTGCGTTTAACGGCAAAACAGGTAACCTGGCTGAAAGTGCTGCTACATTTAGCCGGGTTGCTCCCGTTTATCTGGTTGTTCTGGGCCGCCAGCCAGGGGCTCTTTAGTGCCGATCCGGCTAAAGATATCCAGCACTTTACTGGTCGGATGGCTCTGAAATTTTTACTGGCGACCTTGCTGGTTTCGCCGCTGGCGCGCTACGCTAAACAGCCATTATTGATACGCACACGTCGGCTATTAGGGCTATGGTGTTTTGCCTGGGCCACGTTGCACCTAACCAGTTACGCGCTGCTGGAACTGGGGATTAACAACCTGGCACTGCTGGGCCGCGAACTGGTCACGCGTCCTTATCTGACGCTGGGCATTGTCAGTTGGCTGGTGTTACTGGCATTAGCGCTGACATCCACGCAATATGCGCAGCGAAAACTGGGTAAGCGCTGGCAGTTGCTGCACAACTTCGTCTATCTTGTCGCGTTCCTCGCACCCATCCATTATCTGTGGTCCGTGAAGATCCTCTCGCCTCAGCCCATCCTCTACGCGCTGCTGGCTTTGGCGCTTTTAGCATGGCGTTACAAGAAGTTCCGCCAGTGGTTGCGATAGTTCGCGAAACTGTGCGTTTTCCCGCAGATTACTTATCAACCGCCATTCTTTTTCGGATAGCGGTTGATAATCTTCCCTGATAAGACCAGTATTTAGCTGCCAAATGCTACGAAATCGTTATAATGTGCGACTTTGGTTTTCCTGAATGCATTTTAGGAAAGTCATCAGGTGACTTTCGCGTTTCAAAGGTATATTTTGGTTTTTACCCGAGATTCGCAGGAGATAGCGACACAATGGCAGAAAAATTCCGAATCTTAGTTTTAAACGGACCGAACCTGAACATGCTCGGCACCCGTGAGCCAGAGAAGTACGGCACGCTGACATTAAGTGAAATTGTTAACCGTTTGGGTACGGAAGCAGCGTCACTGAATGTGGATTTGGATCATTTTCAGTCAAACGCGGAGTACGCACTCATCGACCGTATTCATCAGGCTAAAGACACTGTGGACTATATCCTGATCAATCCGGCCGCGTTTACGCACACCAGTGTTGCTATCCGCGACGCACTGCTGGCGGTGAGTATCCCGTTTATCGAGATCCACCTCAGCAACGTGCACGCCCGAGAGCCGTTCCGCCACCATTCGTATCTGTCGGATATCGCCGCTGGCGTTATCTGCGGACTGGGCGCAGACGGTTATTCATACGCTTTACAGACAGCGGTAAAACGCCTGTCACAATCACACTAAACAAGAGTACGGAACCCACTCATGGATATTCGTAAGATTAAAAAACTGATCGAGCTGGTTGAAGAATCAGGCATCTCCGAACTGGAAATTTCTGAAGGCGAAGAGTCTGTACGTATCAGCCGTGCAGCCCCAGCCGCTAGCTTCCCGGTAATGCAGCAAGCTTATGCTGCGCCAGTGCAGCAGCCTGCGCTCTCTGCAGCCGTTGCACCAGCCGCAACTGAAGCCGCACCTGCCGCTGCAGCAGAAATCAGTGGTCACATCGTACGTTCCCCAATGGTTGGTACTTTCTACCGCACCCCGAGCCCGGACGCGAAGGCGTTCATCGAAGTGGGTCAGAAAGTCAACGTAGGCGATACCCTGTGTATCGTTGAAGCCATGAAAATGATGAACCAGATCGAAGCAGACAAATCAGGTACTGTGAAGGCGATTCTGGTCGAAAGTGGTCAGCCGGTAGAATTTGACGAGCCGCTGGTCGTCATCGAGTAACGAGGCGAACATGCTGGATAAAATTGTTATCGCCAACCGCGGCGAGATCGCACTGCGTATTCTTCGTGCCTGTAAAGAACTGGGCATCAAGACTGTCGCTGTGCACTCAAGCGCGGACCGCGATTTAAAACACGTATTGCTGGCGGATGAGACGGTCTGTATCGGCCCGGCTCCGTCCGTAAAAAGCTATCTGAACATCCCGGCAATCATCAGCGCCGCTGAAATCACTGGCGCGGTGGCAATTCACCCGGGTTATGGCTTCCTCTCCGAGAACGCCAACTTTGCTGAGCAGGTTGAACGCTCTGGCTTTATCTTCATCGGCCCGAAAGCTGACACCATCCGCCTGATGGGTGACAAAGTGTCTGCAATCACCGCGATGAAAAAAGCCGGTGTTCCAACCGTTCCAGGTTCTGACGGCCCGCTGACTGACGACATGGATGCAAACCGTGCTCATGCTAAACGCATTGGCTACCCGGTGATCATCAAGGCGTCCGGCGGCGGCGGCGGTCGCGGTATGCGCGTAGTGCGCAGCGACGCTGAACTGGCACAATCCATCTCCATGACCAAAGCGGAAGCGAAAGCAGCTTTCAGCAATGACATGGTGTACATGGAAAAATACCTGGAAAACCCACGCCACATCGAAATTCAGGTGCTGGCTGACGGTCAGGGTAACGCTATCTATCTGGCAGAACGTGACTGCTCCATGCAGCGTCGTCACCAGAAAGTGGTCGAAGAAGCACCAGCACCGGGCATTACCCCGGAACTGCGTCGCTACATCGGCGAGCGTTGTGCCAAAGCGTGTGTCGACATCGGCTATCGCGGGGCGGGTACCTTCGAATTCCTGTTCGAAAACGGTGAGTTCTACTTCATTGAGATGAACACCCGTATTCAGGTTGAACACCCGGTTACCGAAATGATCACCGGCGTTGACCTGATCAAAGAGCAGCTGCGTATCGCTGCCGGCCAGCCTCTTTCCATCAAACAGGAAGAAGTAGTGGCCAAAGGCCATGCGGTCGAGTGCCGTATCAACGCCGAAGACCCGAACACCTTCCTGCCAAGCCCGGGTAAAATCACGCGTTTCCACGCGCCGGGTGGCTTTGGCGTGCGTTGGGAGTCTCATATTTACGCCGGTTACACCGTACCGCCGTACTATGACTCAATGATCGGTAAGCTTATCTGCTACGGCGAAAACCGTGACGTGGCGATTGCCCGCATGAAGAACGCCCTGCAGGAGCTAATCATCGACGGTATCAAAACCAACGTTGATCTGCAGATGCGCATCATGAGCGACGAGCACTTCCAGAATGGTGGGACGAACATCCACTATCTGGAGAAAAAACTCGGTCTCAACGAGAAGTAAGAAAGCATCTATGCTAAAAGGCCGGTTTAACCGGCCTTTTTTATTTCTGGGGATCGTCAAGGCCCATCATGTACAATCCCCGCTTTCTTCATCCACAAGGGACAAAAAATGGACAAACGTTTTGTTCAGGCCCATAAAGAAGCGCGCTGGGCGCTGTGGCTGACCCTTCTCTATCTTGCCGCATGGTTGGTAACCGCTTACTTACCTGATTCTGCAATTGGCATCACCGGCCTGCCTCACTGGTTTGAAATGGCCTGTCTGCTGGTACCGCTGATTTTTATCCTGCTGTGCTGGGCAATGGTGAAATTCATTTATCGCGATATCCCGCTGGAGGACGACGATGCAGCTTGAAGTCATTCTGCCGCTTATCGCGTATTTGTTGGTCGTGTTTGGCGTGTCCGTGTATGCCATGCGCAAAAGGGCAACCGGCACCTTCCTGAACGAATATTTCCTCGGCAGCCGTTCAATGGGCGGCATTGTGTTAGCGATGACGCTCACCGCCACCTATATCAGCGCCAGCTCATTTATTGGCGGTCCCGGGGCAGCCTATAAATATGGGTTAGGCTGGGTGCTGCTGGCGATGATCCAGCTCCCGGCTATCTGGCTTTCGCTGGGTATACTCGGCAAGAAGTTCGCTATTCTGGCGCGTCGCTATAATGCCGTGACGCTGAACGACATGCTGTTTGCCCGCTACCGCAGCCGTTTACTGGTATGGCTGGCAAGTTTAAGCCTGCTGGTCGCCTTTGTGGGTGCGATGACGGTGCAGTTTATTGGCGGTGCACGTCTGCTTGAAACCGCAGCAGGGATCCCTTATGAGACTGGCCTGCTTATCTTTGGGATCAGTATCGCGCTTTATACGGCGTTTGGTGGATTCCGCGCCAGCGTACTGAACGACACCCTGCAGGGCATGGTGATGCTCATCGGAACCATTGTGCTGCTGGTGGGGATTGTCCATGCGGCAGGCGGCCTGAGCCATGCTGTTGAAACCCTTGAAGCGATTGACCCGAAACTGGTCACTCCAGAGGGCGCAGATGACATTCTTTCACCCACCTTTATGACCTCCTTCTGGGTGCTGGTCTGCTTCGGCGTCATTGGACTGCCGCATACCGCTGTACGGTGTATCTCCTATAAGGACAGTAAAGCGGTTCATCGCGGCATTATTATCGGGACCATTGTGGTGGCGATACTGATGCTGGGAATGCATCTGGCGGGTGCATTAGGTCGTGCGGTGATCCCAGATCTTACCGTGCCCGACCTGGTGATCCCTACCCTGATGGTTAAAGTCCTGCCCCCCTTTGCTGCCGGGATTTTCCTAGCCGCACCGATGGCCGCCATTATGTCGACGATCAACGCTCAGTTGCTGCAAAGTTCCGCTACGATTATCAAAGATCTCTATCTGAATTTGCGTCCCGAGCAGTTGAAAAACGAACGACGCTTAAAGCGGATGTCTGCGGTGATCACGCTGTTATTAGGGGCGCTGCTGCTGCTGGCCGCCTGGCGTCCACCGGAGATGATCATCTGGCTGAACCTGCTTGCGTTTGGCGGCCTTGAAGCTGTTTTCCTGTGGCCGCTGGTGCTTGGCCTGTACTGGGAACGCGCGAATGCTGCGGGCGCGCTAAGCGGCATGATTGTTGGCGGTGTCGTGTACGCCGTGCTCGCTACCTTTAAGATCCAGTACCTGGGCTTCCATCCAATTGTGCCTTCGTTACTGTTAAGTTTACTGGCGTTTGTGGTGGGGAACCGTTTCGGTCAACCCGTCCCACAACCCGCTATGATGTCTACTGATAAATAAAGAGTTTTGCCATGCCGTGGATCCAACTAAAACTGAACACAACTGGTGCTCACGCCGAAGAGCTGAGCGATGCGCTGATGGAGGCCGGCTCGGTCTCTATCACCTTCCAGGACACGCATGACACGCCGGTCTTTGAGCCGCTGCCGGGCGAAACACGCCTGTGGGGCGATACCGACGTGATTGGCCTGTTTGATGCTGAAACCGACATGAAAGAAGTGGTCGCGATTCTGGAACATCATCCTCTGCTGGGCGCGGGTTTTGCGCACAAAATCGAACAACTGGAAGACAAAGACTGGGAACGCGAGTGGATGGATAACTTCCACCCCATGCAGTTTGGCAAGCGTCTGTGGATCTGCCCAAGCTGGCGCGAAGTTCCCGATGAAAACGCGGTCAACGTGATGCTCGACCCGGGTCTGGCATTCGGTACCGGCACCCACCCGACCACCTCACTGTGCCTGCAGTGGCTGGATGGTCTGGATCTGGAAGGGAAAACCGTGATCGACTTCGGCTGTGGATCCGGGATCCTCGCCATTGCCGCACTGAAGCTGGGCGCCGCAAAAGCCATCGGGATCGATATCGATCCGCAGGCTATTCAGGCCAGTCGTGATAACGCCGAGCGTAACGGCGTTTCCGATCGCCTTGAGCTGTATCTCCCGGACGCGCAGCCAGAGGCCATGAAAGCCGATGTGGTGGTCGCTAACATCCTGGCGGGCCCATTACGCGAGCTTGCACCGTTAATCAGCGTGCTGCCCGTTGAGGGCGGTCTGCTGGGGCTGTCCGGGATCCTGGCAAGCCAGGCTGACAGCGTTTGCGAAGCCTACGCCGATCTCTTCACCCTCGATCCGGTGGTGGAAAAAGAAGAGTGGTGCCGCATCACAGGCCGTAAAAAATAAGAACATTTTTCGTACTGAGATGATGTTCTAAAATGCGACGCAGATCGCATAGAAGCGGGAGAATCTGCTGCTAAAAACAGCAGAATATCCCGCTCAACGGATTCATTTTTTGAGAAATGATGAGAAGTTACGGGAAATTGTAAGCGGTCATAAAATCGCCGTTAATACATAACATAATGATTTAAATAAAAAATAATTTTCATCATTGTGACTGGGTGGCGATTCCATGATCTACAACAGTGGATTGTTCAAAGTTTGGCCTTTCATCTCGTGCAAAAAATGCGTAATATACGCCGCCTTGCAGTCACAGTATGGTCATTTCTTAACTCATGCGCATCGGACACCACCAGCTCAGAAATCGCCTGATCGCAGCCCCAATGGCAGGTATTACCGACCGGCCGTTCAGGACGCTGTGTTATGAGATGGGAGCCGGTTTAACCGTTTCCGAGATGATGTCGTCTAACCCGCAGGTCTGGGAAAGCGATAAATCCCGCCTTCGGATGGTGCACATTGATGAACCAGGTATTCGCACCGTGCAAATCGCCGGAAGTGTGCCTGAAGAGATGGCAGATGCCGCGCGGATTAACGTGGAAAGTGGCGCCCAGATTATTGATATCAACATGGGTTGCCCGGCCAAAAAAGTGAATCGCAAGCTTGCAGGTTCAGCCCTTCTGCAATACCCCGACCAGGTGAAGTCAATCCTGACGGCGGTTGTCAGCGCAGTGGACGTTCCTGTTACGTTGAAGATTCGCACGGGTTGGTCGCCGGAACACCGTAACTGTGTAGAGATTGCCCAACTGGCCGAAGACTGTGGCATTCAGGCCCTGACCATTCATGGACGCACTCGCGCCTGTTTGTTCAACGGTGAAGCTGAATACGACAGCATTCGGGCAGTTAAGCAGAAAGTTTCCATTCCGATTATCGCGAATGGCGACATTACTGACCCGCTTAAAGCCAGAGCTGTGCTCGACTATACGGGAGCTGATGCTCTGATGATAGGACGTGCAGCTCAGGGAAGACCCTGGATCTTTCGGGAAATCCAGCATTATCTGGACACTGGGGAGCTGCTTGCCCCGCTGCCTCTGGCAGAGGTTAAGCGCTTGCTTTGTTCGCATGTTCGGGAACTGCATGACCACTACGGCCAGGCAAAAGGGTACCGAATTGCGCGTAAACACGTCTCCTGGTATCTCCAGGAGCACGCTCCAAATGACCAGTTTCGGCGCACATTCAACGCCATAGAGGATGCCAGCGAACAGCTGGAGGCGTTGGAGGCATACTTCGAAAATCTTGCGTAATGAAATAAAGAGCTGACAGAACTATGTTCGAACAACGCGTAAATTCTGACGTACTGACCGTTTCTACCGTTAACTCTCAGGATCAGGTAACTCAAAAACCCCTGCGTGACTCGGTTAAACAGGCACTGAAGAACTATTTTGCTCAACTGAATGGTCAGGATGTTAATGACCTGTATGAGCTGGTACTGGCTGAAGTTGAACAGCCACTGTTGGACATGGTGATGCAATACACCCGCGGTAACCAAACCCGCGCTGCGCTGATGATGGGTATCAACCGTGGTACTCTGCGTAAGAAACTGAAAAAATACGGCATGAACTAATTTCGGTTAGCGAAATGCTTGTTTAAAAAGGCGCTACCTGGCATGGGGATGCGCCTTTTTTATTGCTTCACATCTGCCACCGTCAACGCTTTGTAAACCTTCGCTTTCCCCACTTTTCAACCGCCGCTTTTCGTGTATATTTCCACCACCTTACTGGCTCTCTTCTCCCGGAATGTCATAATGATTCGTAAATACTGGTGGCTGGTTGTCTTTGCTATCTCAGTTTTTCTCTTTGATGCGCTGCTGATGCAGTGGATTGAACTGATGAGCACTGAAACCGATAAGTGTAGCAATATGGATTCCGTGAACCCGCTTAAACTCGTCAATTGTTCAGAGCTGGACTGAGCCGCCAACGTCGTCAAAAACCCCGAAATCACTTAATAAAAACGGGGATTTAAATCCCTTTGAGTCATTACCTTACGATGATAATGTCTCGCCCTTCACCACCGCCCTTGCGTAACCTCACACTCGAGTTGAACCGATCATGCTGGTTAGCCAATACAACCATATCCTTGTCGTCCTCTCCTTTGTTGTCGCTATCCTTGCTGCCTATACCGCGCTGAATATGGCCGCGCGTGTGGCGGGAAGTCAGGGCGTGGCAGCGCGCATCTGGCTGGCCGGTGGCGGTGTTGCAATGGGTATTGGCGTATGGGCGATGCATTTTATCGGCATGCTGGCGATGGATCTCTCCATGAGCATGAGCTACAACGCCACCCTGACGGGGTTATCGATGGTTATCACCGTGGGTTCATCCTTGTTTGCGCTGTGGCTTGTCAGCAGCGAGCAGCTGCGTTTGCGCCGTCTGCTGCCCGGTGCACTAGTCATGGGAACCGGTATTGTGGCCATGCATTACACCGGCATGGCGGCCCTGGAGGTTACGCCCGGTATTATCTGGGATAAAACATGGGTGGCGATATCAGTCGCTATTGCGCTTGCTGCGTCGCTCGCCGCACTGTGGCTGACGTTCCGCCTGCGTCATGAAGCCGCTCAGGTCGCGCTGATGCGCATGGGTGCCGCAATCACGATGGGGATTGCGATTGCCGGAGTGCATTATGCGGGGATGAAAGCCGCACAGTTTCCAGTGTCGACCATGGCTCACCATGAGGGGATTAACGGCAGCTGGCTGGCCGTGCTGGTGAGCGTTGTCGCACTCGCCATCCTTGGTATCACCCTGCTGGTGTCGATGCTGGATGCGCGCCTGCAGGCACGCACCTCTCTCCTCGCCTCGTCTCTGGCGGAAGCAAACCGGGAGCTGGCCCAGCTGGCGCTACAGGATACGCTGACGCGCCTGCCCAATCGTATCCTGCTGGAAGATCGACTCGATCAGGCCATCAACAAAGCAGATCGTGAAGGCACACATTTCGCATTGATGTTTATGGATCTCGACGGCTTTAAAACCGTCAATGACGCCTACGGGCATGATGTCGGCGATAAACTGCTGGTTGCCGTTACGCAACGCCTGCTGCTCCCCCTGAAAGGCCAGTTCACCCTTGCACGTATTGGCGGTGATGAATTTGTTCTGCTGGCAGAAGTTGGGGGGCCGGACGATGCAGCCTCCCTTGCCAATGCCCTGGTACGCACTATCGATAGTCCATTCAATGTGGATCCGTATGAACTGGTGGTGACCCTCAGTATTGGCATTGCGCTTTATCCTCACGATGGCAAAACCGATCGCGAGCTGATGTTTAATGCCGATGCGGCGATGTACCACACCAAGCATATGGGCCGTAACGGTTATCACTTTTTCCAGCCCTCCATGAACACGCTGGCGCAAACCCATCTGCAGCTGATGAACGATCTGTGGCTGGCCATCGATCGTAATGAGCTACAGCTGCATTATCAGCCCAAATTCCATGCGCCGGCAGGCCCCGTACTCGGGTTTGAGGCACTCCTGCGCTGGCAACACCCGAAGCTGGGATTGCTGACGCCAGACCTGTTCCTGCCGCTGGCGGAAAAAACGGGACAGATCATTCCCATTGGCAACTGGGTTATCAACGAAGCCTGCCGCCAGTTGCGGGAATGGCACCTTAAAGGGCATCAAAACTGGTCAATGGCGGTGAACCTGTCGACACTTCAGTTTGAACAACCTTCGCTGGTGAGTACGGTGCTTGATTGTCTGACACGTCACCAGGTACCGCCGGAAATGCTGATCCTTGAAGTGACGGAAACCACTGCGATGAGTAACCCGGATGAGAGCGTGCGGGTGCTGACAGAGCTGACGAATGCAGGCGTAAAAGCCTCTATTGATGACTTTGGTACCGGCTACTCGAGCCTGCTGTATCTTAAACGCTTACCCGCCTGTGAATTGAAAATCGACAGGGCGTTTGTAAAAGAGCTCAGTGGAGAAAGCGAAGATGCGACCATTGTCTCCGCGATTGTCGCCCTGGCGAAAACGCTGAATCTGAAAGTGGTGGCTGAAGGGGTGGAAACCGAAGCACAGCAAGCCTTTTTGACGGAACTGGGCTGTAATACCCTTCAGGGCTATTTGTTAGGGAAACCTGTCAGCGCGCAGACCATTGAAACGCTTTGCGAGCAGGGAGAGATCTTGCCCGACACCGAGTCGTAAGCCTCTTCATGTGGCGACACGCGCACCACCGGGAGTGTCGCCAGAATGTTATCGACCAGAGCAGGTGCCTGTTGATAGAGGTTGAAGCTGTCGTTATTCATTAACCAGTTTTTAATTATTCCGCTAAAAAATCCGTGAAACACTATCAGCGTTAAATCCACATTGACCTGCGAAGAAATGATGTTTCGTGAAATACAGCGCTCCAGTGTCGCACGTAGAAAATCATTGTTGAAACCAATACGTTTCCTGATTTCATACTCGGAAACCATATCACTGGTAAATTCACACTTATGATACAAAATCTGTAACAGCGCGCACTGGCGAGGCTCATGCGCAATATATTGCAACGCAGTGATAAATTGCTCACGAAGCATTAACAAGGGATCATCTTTTTCGGAAAGAGAAAGTCTGTCGCGAATGAGATCGCGAAGCGGCAATTGCTGTTCCCAGATAGCATTAAATATCTCTGTTTTACTGGTGAAATGCCAATAGACGGCCCCACGCGTCACCTTTGCCGCATCGGCGATATCCGTCAGCGTTGTGTTGGTTACGCCACGTGTCGCAAACTGCCCGATAGCCGCTTCAATCAGCTGTTGACGGGTTTGTTGAGCCTCTGCTTTCTTTTTACGCGCCATGGACGATTACTCGTTACTCACAAGAATTAAGCTGTTTAGTAGGGTTTTGTAATCGGAAGTATTCATGAAAGACAAGGTGAATTCTGCACAAAAAAAGTCAATTCGCTTTATTTATAACTGAGGTAAATACATACCAATAATTAAATTCACAAAACAGATGGATGCCCTCTATGAAACATCACTCTCCTGATTACTTTTGTTAAAGTATATTGCTGTAAACGCAAAGCCTTCTTCTGATTTTCTTTCCTGCCGCATTTATCCGCACTTATAAATTAAAAAACATTAAATACCCTCATTATTATACGCAGCTACATTTTTTGTTTTTGTCCCCTGCCCTGTCACCGATCCACGGAAATATCGGTTAATGGGTATTTAAAGGAACAGTAATGACGAATCATTTCAGACGCTTGCCCTTAACCGGTTTTATTGTCTGCGCCGCACTGCTTGCCGGATGCGATGGACAGGAAAATCAGCAACATCAACCGCAGCCGCCTCAGGTGAGTGTACACATTGTCAAAAGTGCCCCCCTCACTGTGACAACAGAGCTGCCGGGCAGAACAGATGCGTTTCGCGTTGCGGAAGTGCGTCCTCAGGTTAGCGGCATTATCCTGCGTCGCAATTTCACCGAAGGCAGCGATGTCAAAGCTGGTCAGTCACTTTATCAGATCGATCCC
Source organism: Enterobacter sp. SECR19-1250 (assembly GCF_013391025.1). NCBI lineage: Bacteria > Pseudomonadati > Pseudomonadota > Gammaproteobacteria > Enterobacterales > Enterobacteriaceae > Enterobacter > Enterobacter sp. SECR19-1250. The sequence goes on from NZ_JACASJ010000107.1 coordinate 15,101, forward strand.
GCCAGCTATCAGGCGGCGTATGACAGCGCAAAAGGAGAGCTGGCGAAAGCCCAGGCGGCAGCCAATATTGCGCACCTGACGGTGAAACGTTATCTCCCGCTGGTGGGCACACAGTATGTCAGTAAGCAGGAGTACGACCAGGCCGTTGCAACGGCTCAGCAGGCGGATGCCAGCGTCGTTGCTGCAAAAGCAGGAGTTGAAAGCGCACGCATCAACCTTGCCTATACCAAAGTCACCTCTCCCGTCGATGGTCGCATTGGTAAATCCAGCGTGACCGAGGGAGCACTCGTCACCAACGGCCAGGCAAACGCCCTGGCAACGGTACAGCAACTGGATCCGATGTATGTCGATGTCACCCAGTCCAGCAATGATTTTATGCGTCTGAAGCAGACAAGCCTGCAAAAAGGGGAGACCACCAGCACCGTCGAGCTGTTGATGGAGAATGGTCAGCCCTATCCGCTAAAAGGCACGCTGCAGTTTTCTGATGTGACGGTTGATGAAAGCACTGGCTCCATCACTCTGCGGGCGATTTTCCCGAATCCGCAACACCTGCTGTTACCGGGAATGTTTGTACGCGCCCGCATTAATGAGGGTACGCAGCCGAATGCGATTCTGATCCCACAGCAAGGCGTCACCCGCACGCCGCGTGGGGATGCAACCGTCCTGATTGTTAACGACAAAAACCAGGTTGAGTCACGCACCGTCGTTGCCTCTCAGGCCATTGGCGATCGCTGGCTGGTCACAGAGGGGCTGAAAAACGGTGACCGCGTGATTGTCAGTGGGTTACAAAAAGCCAAACCTGGGGCTACCGTCGTCGCCACACCCGATACCTCTACGACTCCAGCCGGTTAAGGAACGACGTCATGGCTAATTTCTTTATCCAGAGGCCGGTTTTCGCCTGGGTACTCGCCATCATTTTGATGATTGCAGGTGGGCTGGCGATCCTCAAACTGCCTGTAGCGCAGTATCCGACTATCGCCCCACCCGCGGTTGCCATAACCGCAACCTACCCTGGCGCAGATGCGCAGACGGTGCAGGATACCGTGACGCAGGTTATCGAACAGAATATGAACGGCATCGATAACCTGATGTATATGTCATCCACCAGCGATTCTGCAGGTAATGTCACCATCACCCTGACCTTTGAGTCTGGTACAGACCCGGATATCGCCCAGGTTCAGGTTCAGAATAAACTTCAGCTCGCCATGCCGCTGCTGCCGCAGGAAGTGCAGCAACAAGGGATCGGCGTTGAGAAGTCCAGCAGCAGCTTCCTGCTGGTGGCTGGCTTTGTTTCAGACAATAAAAGCCTCTCGCAGGATGACATTTCCGACTACGTCGCCTCGAATGTGAAAGATGCCATTAGTCGAACCACAGGGGTGGGTGATGTTCAGCTGTTTGGTGCCCAGTATGCAATGCGCATCTGGCTCGACAGTAACGCGATGAATAAATACCAGCGTAAGCGTCAAGCCACTGCCGCCTGTTGCGATTACTAACGATTGACGATGATAGA
>NZ_JACASJ010000108.1:0-16561 GCF_013391025.1 Enterobacter sp. SECR19-1250
CACAACCCGCTACGGGGGAGACTTACCCGAAATCTGATTTATTCAACAAAGCCACACCAGAGCCATCCCTGGTTCGAAACTATGAGTCTCTGGAGATTCATATCACTCAGAATCTGAGAGTTTCATAACATCCGAAACCCTCACATCAATAGGCTACAGGTAGAAAACAGTTCTTTCATTCACCTAAATTTTCACAAGCTCGAAAGCCTTTACTCACTAGATTTGAGCTTAGAGAAGATAACTATCTGTTCAATTGCGTATTAAGGTAGCCTCTAATTATGTATTTTCTTCAATAAGCAGTTAGATTGAAAAATCTATTTTTATAATAAAAACCTTCTAAATTCTATTGCATAATAGTTTTGACATGTTATTTTATTATAACAATAATTATTAAGGACCCAAAAATGATTGATATAAAAGGGAACATAGACCACATTAGAGTGTATTATTATAGTAATGAGCATCTTTTCAGAAGTGAATTAATCAAACTTGGTAGTTATGAATTCTATGATAAGTACCTATGTAATCTAACACCAAGAGAATATCTTGATTTCTTACAACTTCTAATTGATGATATAATTGAACGAACAACGATAATACCAGATGAAATAACCTCTTTAATTAGTTATATGCTCGACAAAGAAATATTAACAAAACAGGAAGATAATTCATTTGCTATATCTGAAAATATATTCACAGAGAACTATCAAGATCTGACAAAAAAATCCATTACTTTAAATAACATACACACGGCTAAAAGAGAAAAAAATATAATCGAATCCAAAATTCATAACAAAAAAGCTCTAAACAAAACTAAAAAGAGGCTATAGAATAGCCTCTTTACTGTCAGATTTTTCCTGATATTACATCAATTATGTGCTGTATGTGGTGTCTAATCTGGTATTCTTTATTTTTCCCCAAACCGGGAAACGTTCTGCTTTTATAATGCTCGTTATATTTTTCTAATGCTTTATTAGAGCCGTACTCTGTGGCCCTTGTTCTAACTTCCTTTTCAATTTTATCTGTCATTTGTAAGAATTTTGACGCTACGTCGCCAATGTCTCTATCAGTGTCATTCGAAACAAAATGTTCTATCCATATATCACCGCTTGCAGGATGTTTATAAATTAAATGAGATGCAACGGCACCAGCCTTGCCACCACCAATCTCAAGTTTTTTCCCGACTATAGTGAAATCACCGATACCTAATACTGTTTTACCAATTTTTTTATGTTTATCCGTGAAAACTTCTTGGCCAGAGTAATCTGCATTCTTATCTAATTTTACGAAGTTATCTTTCACTTCAATAAGTTTATTTTTAGGGATCTCATTAAATTGAAAATCGGTAACATTACCATCAATAGTGATATGAAATTCAATAACTTTTAATTTTGTTAACTTGGAAAATTCCACATCGCTAATACTTGGCTTGTTGTATATTAAAGCAACATTTGAACCTTCAAATGCTTTTAAGAAACCATTAAGGGTTTCAATTGCTACACTTGAGTCAACTATAAGGGTGGGGATAAGCGTTTTACATTTATCTAAATTATTTTTAATCGTTGCTACAAATTTTCTTCGAGCCTCTATATCTTTACTAAACTCATGTTGTTTTGGATTGATGACTAACATGACCCTCTTGTTTTTCTCTGAAAGTATCTCTAAACAACGTATAAGTTTATCGGTTTTGGTTAGCACAGGTTCAATTATCGGTATAAACAACTCAGCATTAGTACAACTTGCTGCCAATTCTCTTAGCGCTAACAGCTCAGAACCACGACCATATAGATATGGACTATACATATGACTCCCTCCAGAGAGAAAAATGATCACATAAAGTTAAGCATCTCTACACTATCCCCAAAACCGTGAGGATCTTTTTACGTTGAACACTTGATAAAGCAGATGACATTCCCAACACACGAAGGCAACTAGGAAGGCAATTAACAAAGCTTACAATATCATCACTTGTCGTTCTGCCTCTCATTGCATTAATGTAAATATTGTGAGCTATATCCTGAGGGATTTTTTTAAATATATCCTCGCAGAATGCATAAATAAGCCCGTTGGGTAAATTGATCTTCTCGCCAATGAATTTTTCTATTGCTGGAAGGTATTCACTTCTTTTCAGCATACGAAAAATATATAATATATCAACATTAGCTAAATTTGACTCAGCATTTTTCACTATCTTAAGGCTACCTCTATTATTTAATGCAATAACACCAACTTTATCTGGAACAATCTCAGCATATTTTTCAGATAAATTTGGATGAGTAACCACATAAACTTTATCGAATGCTTTTAAATAATCTGGGGTTTGGGTTTGCAATCTACGCGGTGTATCATATTCCGTTTTAATTTCATACGCTGTAGATGTTCCGTTAAAAATTGCAATATCAACAATAGACTTTCCGACATGAAGCTCACTTAATAAGGATGAGGTCCGGGGACTATGCCTCCCAAAAACTATTCGATTGGCTACTTCTGTTTTGTAAACATACTCATTTCTATAATTTCTGGATAACTCTTTATAACATTCACTAAAAAATGTATGTAATGGTTGCCCATCCTGCTTCATTTCATCAGAGAAAGACACAAAATCCAAGACATTAGACGGTTCTCTTCCCTTGGCTAAAGCCTCGAAAACTGGGCGGCTGAACACCCTTGAAAAAACTCTTACATTATCGATACTTAGCGCCATTAGGAAATCCATCATAACATTCACTGTTATATAATAGCACAATCATACCGTGAAAAAAATTGTCATATCTCGCATAATCGTTACTGCATTTCAAATCATTAAAATACTCTATTTCCAGTAAAATCTCTCTTAAAATATATTTATCAACCATTACAATATAATCAATCAGCGTCTGTAATTTTCATTACATCATAAACGCTCATCTCTTTAATATGTCTGTTTTTATTTATAAAAAAGTAGAATTGGCGTAAAAAATCATTTTCTACTACTTTCATAGCCAAAGGTCGGTCTGCATCTCTAATATGATACCCTTGTCTAATTACCTTATCGTCATCTTCATCTCTATAAATCAATCGTGATATTCTATCATCTGACAGAAGCACTTTTTTTCTTTCTGACCAAGCAAGTAAATCAAGCATTGGTATTATTCTATAGCTCATTAACTTTTTTATTGTCCCATAACCAAATCTTACTGCATCAAGCGGTGCAGGTTTTACACCCTTAACTTTTCGCCATTGTGGTAATGATATTCGCAGTGCCTCTGCTATCTCATCATCACTTCCAGCCGCAAGATCGATTTCTAACATAATTGTAGTAGGAAACTGTTCAGGGATTTTTTCGGATATGTATTCGTTCTCAATAGTGGAATCAATCTTATATTGTTCTGAATTTGCTCTTATGAATAAAGCCTTTTTCATACAAGCAAAACTGATATTTGCTATTCGATCTACCGTGGTTATAAAAAAGTATGGCGGTTGATAAAGTTGATTTTCAGCATCCATATAATTCAAGTCTTTCTCTTTGATGAGAAAAGGATTACCTTCTAATATCTGCATATAATTTTTCAATACTGTTTTCTGCATTCCTTCTTCTATTACTGGTTTGAAGAAATATGTCCTCGCCCATATTTCATGGTAAAGCATATTAATTGAAATGTTTTCAAACTCTCGATATCTGTCCAAATCAAACCATGTTTTCACTGCTTTGGTGTCTTCTGATGTCCAACTATTCATTTTTACCCAAGATTTCATTAATGCCACTCCGTTGTAAAAAGTTTTACTTCGTAATAGCACATAAATCGCAAATAAAAAAATAGCGCCTCAATTTTTTATTGAGCACGCCATTTTATTAATTAAAATCAGTTAGTTATCAAAATCAAAAGGTGCAATTCTTCTCTCAGTTGTTTCATCAAGATAATCAGCCCACCACTGCAACATCAACCTACGCTCGTCCAAATGCTCAGCTTTATGAATGTATGCGGCACGAACGGAGTTCCGCTCCTGATGGCTCATCTGCCTCTCAACAGCATCTCTCGACCACTTTCCTGACTCGATCAAAGCACTACAAGCCATCGCTCTAAAACCATGCCCACATACCTCAACAGTTGTGTCATAACCCATCGACCTTAGTGCCTTGTTGACTGTGTTTTCGCTCATAGGTTTTCTGAAATCATGATCGCCAATGAATACAAGTTCGCATTCACCGCTGATTTCTCTGATGGCTTTTAAAAGTTCTAAGGCCTGACGACTTAACGGCACGAGGTGTGGGGTCTTCATTTTTGAGCCTCGATGGGAATGTTTGACCCCTGGCAGTGGCTCGCGTTCTCCAGGGATAGTCCACATCGCATTTTCAAAGTCGATCTCCGACCATCTTGCGAATCGGAGTTCACTGGAACGGATAAAAATGAGCAATGTCAGCTTTACGGCTAACTTCGTGAGTTTCCTACCTTTGAAGTTATCAATTCGTTCTAAGAGTTCTGAAAATCGTTCGAATGGCAAAGCTGGCCTGTGGATTCTTTTGGCTACAGCAATAGCTCCTGCCATCTCCTGAGCAGGGTTGTAATCTATCAGCCCGTTCTGGACAGCATATCGCATTACTGCCGTCGTCCTTTGCTGTAGTCGGGAAGCAACTTCCAGTCGCCCGGAAGCTTCAACAGCCTTGATAGGAGCAAGAAGATCTCTGGTATTAAGCTCGGATATTTTTCTTTTACCAATAGTAGTAAAGAGACCATCTTCCATGCTTTTTAGAACTCTCTCGCTGTGGGAATCAGACCATTTCCTTTTACAGGCAGTATGCCAGTCCCTTGCGACAGCCTCGAATGTCAGGGCTTCACTTTGCTCGATCTTGTCGGCTTTTTTCTTCTCAGAAGGATCAATACCAACAGATACCAACTTTTTCGCCTCATCTCGTTTCCTGCGAGCTTCACCAAGAGAGACCATTGGATAAACACCCAATGCTAAAACTTTCTGTTTGCCATCGAAACGGTATTGGAGTCGCCAGTATTTTGAACCATTGGGGTTGATCAGCAGGTGCATACCCTGCCCATCTGTGAGTTTGAAAGGTTTGTCGGAGGGCTTGGTAGTCCTAACTTTGATATCAGTGAGTGCCATCAGTTGATACCTCCGCTGTTGGTATCAAAATCAATCGAACCGAAGATACCACCAGTTATACCATCATTCGTTGGTATATGTGGATAGAAGTAAGTAGACGTGGACAGACTAAGAAAAGCCAAAACTCTGCTTAACTTAATGTTTTTATGGACTAAAGTAGACGTTAGTAGACTTGAAAAAAGCTTTGTATGGTGCCGAAGGCCGGACTCGAACCGGCACGTATTTCTACGGTTGATTTTGAATCAACTGCGTCTACCGATTTCGCCACTTCGGCACTGAAGGGGATGCGGAAACGTTGTGGATTATACCTGTCGCGCGCCGCCATGCAAGCGACGACGCGCGAAACCCGCGCTAAGTGCCCAAAAAACCAGCGCCACCCTCAGTCCAGCTCAGACACCGCCAGCCTAATCACCCTCGCCGCCTTCTGCTCCGGCAGCGCCAGCACCTTCGCCCACATCTCCTGCACCATATCGCAGGAGAGCTTCTCTTTGCCCACCGCCTTCTCGGGCGTCTGCAGCAGCTGGATGTCCTCGCCGTACTTATCGGCAAGCGTCTTCATAATCGGCCGGACATCTTCGACAGCCGCCTCGCGCTCGGCCGGGGTCACGGTGTGGCGGTTTTTGCCGTAGGCCGCGCGCATCATGTCCGCATCGGCCTGCATGCGCCGCGCCATCAGGTCTTTATCCAGCATGCGCATCGGGTTCACGCCGCCCTTCACCATCGGGTAGAGGAAGCGGAAGCAGGCGTCGTCGCTCACCTTCTGGATGGCGGCGGTCTGCTCCATGTTGATGGTCATGTAGTTCACCACGTTGGCGTCCGGGGCGTTTTGCAGGCGCGACATCTGCAAATGCAGGATCTGCGGCTGGATGGTGTCGATAATCTGCTGCTCCGGCTCGCCCGCTTTTTGCAGGGCGGCCATCTGGTCGAGGATGCGCTGATGCAGCGCGGGCTCCTGCTCCTTAATTACCTGCCAGGCGGGCATCGCGTTGAGGGCGTTATCCATCTGCCGTTCCGGGGCGCGCTGCCTGTCGAAAAACGCCCAGAACGCCACGGCGGCAGCCGCAATGACGACAATCACAATACGGGTCCACGTTTTATTCATCTCGCATCCTTATCCTTGAATTATGCCGGTTTACACCGGCACGCCGCTGTGGAAGCGAAACTCGTTGTCCGGTGTCGAGATAAGTGTGGCTTCAATTTCGCCAAAAAGCTTTATGCGCGGTGAGATATCGTCGTCGCTCACCTGCTGGGCCAGCGTCAGGTAGTCCTGATAATGGCGCGCTTCCGAGCGCAGCAGCGAGAGATAGAACTTCTGCAGGTCGTCGTCGAGGAACGGGGCCAGCGCGGCGAAGCGTTCGCAGGAGCGGGCTTCGATGTAGGCGCCGCAGATGAGCTTGTCGATCAGCGTCAGCGGCTCGTGGGTGCGCACTTCCTTCAGCATCCCTTTGGCGTAGCGGCTGGCGGTGATTTTGACGTACGGAATGTCGCGGGCCAGCATCGCCTCGCGCACCTGCCAGAAGTGGTGCAGCTCCTCTTTAATCAGCAGCACCATGCTGTCGATGAGCGCCTGGCCCCACGGGTTGTCGGTTTTGGGCATCACGCTTTTGCCAATCTGCCTGTGCAGGGCGATGAAGTCCGGCTCCGGGCCGTCGCGGAAGGTGAACAGTTCATAGGGCTTGAGCCAGTCGAGCAGCGCGTCGGCACCGCTTTCGTCGGCGACGTATTTACGCACCAGCAGCAGCGCGGTCTGGGCGGCCTTGAGCTCGCACACCATGTGGTCGGTGAGCAGCAGCGGCAGGTTCGCCGGGTCGCGGGCTTTATCAATCCATGCTTGCGGGGTCGGGCACTGGAGGAAGTTAAGTACGGGGGCGAGTATCTGCGGGTAATCCATGGTTCTGCCTTGAAAAAGCGGTGGCGCACGCCACCGCCTGAAACGCTTAGTGACGCACGCCGTCGTCGTCTTCATCGACGTAATCTTCGTCGTCGCCCTCTTCGCCGTCTTCACCGTTCGGATCTTCGAAGTAGGTTCCCCAGCCGTCGTACTCCACGTCAAACTTCTCGGCCAGGTTCATCAGCTGTTCTACCTGCGCGTCGATCAGCTCCGCCTTCAACGCGCCTTCGCTCAGGATGTCGCAGCAGATGACAGTGTCGCCCTCTTCCACTTCCAGCTCTTCCGGCTCGGTCACTTCGTAACCCAGTTTAAAAGCTTCCACCGCCATTTTTTCCAGCGCGTCGAAATCATCCGCAGAGAAATGGTGCTCGATGGTGTACAGCGCGTCCGGATCGCTACCGTCTTCCAGCAGCTCTTCAATAATCAGACGCGTCTCTTCGCGTTGTTCTTCCAGGTGTTCCGGGTTTGCCATGGCTCATTCCTCTTTAAAGTGCGGCAGATACTTCTATTTTCACACACGGATGTGTTTGCCTCCACCTTTGTGAGAAAGATTTGTTAAACGGGGTTGCAAATGAATAATTACACATATAAAGTGAATTTTAATTCAATAAGTGGCGTTCGCCATGTGAGGATAAAATGTCTGATCTGTACAAAAAACACTTTCTGAAATTGCTCGACTTTACCCCTGCACACTTCACTTCTCTGCTGACTCTTGCCGCACAGCTCAAAGCCGATAAAAAAAATGGCAAGGAAGTACAAAAGCTTACTGGAAAAAACATCGCGCTCATCTTCGAAAAAGACTCAACCCGTACACGATGCTCTTTCGAAGTTGCCGCATTTGACCAGGGCGCGCGCGTCACCTATTTAGGGCCGAGCGGCAGCCAGATTGGGCATAAAGAGTCAATTAAGGACACCGCGCGCGTGCTCGGGCGGATGTACGACGGCATTCAGTATCGCGGTCACGGCCAGGAAGTGGTTGAGACGCTGGCGCAGTACGCGGGCGTGCCGGTGTGGAACGGGCTGACCAACGAGTTCCACCCAACGCAGCTGCTGGCGGACCTGCTGACCATGCAGGAGCACCTGCCGGGCAAGGCGTTTAACGAGATGACGCTGGTCTACGCGGGCGACGCGCGCAACAACATGGGCAACTCAATGCTGGAAGCGGCAGCGCTGACCGGGCTGGATCTGCGTCTGGTGGCCCCGAAGGCCTGCTGGCCGGAAGAGAGCCTGGTGGCGGAATGCAGCGCGCTGGCAGAGAAGCACGGCGGCAAAATCACCCTGACGGAAGACGTGGCGGCGGGCGTGAAGGGTGCGGACTTTATCTATACCGACGTGTGGGTGTCGATGGGCGAAGCCAAAGAGAAGTGGGCGGAGCGGATTGCGCTGCTGCGCGGATATCAGGTGAACGCGCAGATGATGGCGCTCACCGGTAACCCGAACGTGAAGTTCCTGCACTGTCTGCCGGCGTTCCATGACGACCAGACCACGCTCGGCAAGCAGATGGCGAAGGAGTTCGATCTGCACGGCGGGATGGAAGTGACGGACGAGGTGTTTGAGTCGGCGGCGAGCATCGTGTTTGACCAGGCGGAAAACCGGATGCATACGATTAAGGCGGTGATGGTGGCGACGCTTGGGGGTTGATTGGATCCTCTGCGGTCTGGTGCCCTCACCCCGGCCCTCTCCCACAGGGAGAGGGGGAGAACATCGGTGCCATTTCATTGATTTTTCACCCCGAAAAAGGTACGTTTTCGCCTTAATTCCAGCGTGGACATACCAGCATTATGCCGATTATTCAGTCTGTTGAACGTGCGTTGCAGATCCTCGACCTGTTCAACGAGCAGGCCACCGAGCTTAAGATCACCGACATCAGCAAACTGATGGGGCTGAGCAAGAGTACCCTCCACTCACTGCTGAAAACCCTGCAGCTTCATGGCTATATCGATCAGAACCCGGAGAACGGCAAGTATCGCCTCGGCATGAAGCTGGTCGAGCGCGGTCATTTCGTTGTGGGCTCCATCGATATTCGTCAGAAGGCGAAAGGCTGGCTGACGGAGCTGTCCCAACGAACCGGGCAGACCACCCATCTGGGGATCCTGGACGGGCGTGAAGGGGTTTATATCGAGAAGATTGAAGGCAAGCTGGCCGCCATCGCCTATTCGCGCATTGGCCGCCGCCTGCCGGTTCACGCCACCGCCATCGGCAAGGTGTTGATTGCCTGGCTGGGCGAGACCGAGCTGAACGCCCTGCTTGAGGGCTATCAGTACACCACCTATACCCCTTCCACCCTCGCCTCTCGCGAAGCCTTAATGAGCGCCCTCGCGCAGACCCGCGAGCAGGGTTACGCTCTGGACAGCGAAGAGAACGAGCAGGGCGTGCGCTGCGTGGCGGTGCCGGTGTGGAACCATGAATCCCGCGTGATTGCCGCCCTGAGCCTGTCGACGCTGACCTCGCGCGTGGACGATGCCGGGCTGGCTAATTTCCGCGATCAGCTTCAGCAGGCCGGGCTCCAGCTTTCACGCGCGCTGGGCTACCCGGCCTGAGCCGTTAAACCGGCTCGTAGGTGAAGTAGTCGAAGTCCGCGTGGCAGCCGTCGCCGCTGATGTCCTCGCAGTGCAGCCCCACAAACGCGCCGGTGAAGAAACCGCGCCCGCCGATGTAGTCGTCCGACAGCTTCCACGCCTCATACGTTACCGGCACGGTGTGCCACGTCTCGCCGTCAAACGAGTAGCTGTAGCGGTAGACCAGCGTATCCACGTCCACCCGCAGCCAGACGCTCTCCGCACTCTCCGGCACCGGAATCGGCTGCTCGTGCAGCGGCCATGACGGCACGTTGTGGTCGAGCTGAATAACCTTGATGGTTCTCCCCTGCCCCTCCTCGTAGTCCACAAAGCAGTAGCTCCAGTTTTTACTGTTGTAGTAGCAGGTCAGCCCCGCGCTTTGCTGGAAGTGAACCGGCGAGAACTGCATCCGCGTTTCTGAGCGGAAGACGAAGTGCTGCCAGCGGCGCGCCACGGTCGACTGGGTAAAGGTCGAGTTGAGCGAGTCGTTGCCGTAGAGCCGTAAATAGCCCGGGCGCGCGGTGAGTGAGCCGAGAGTGTCGTCGAACGGGATGCGCAGGGTCTGCAGTTCCGGGTCAAGCGTGCTGCCGTCGAAGTCCTCCCGCCAGCCGTTCTGAGCGGCAGCAGGCTGCTCCGCCATCTGGGGGCCTTTCACGGTCAGCTGCGCGTGCTTGCCGCCTTCCACGTACGGCCAGCCGTCGCGCCATTCAATGCGGGCGATGCCGGTCTCGCGCCCCAGCGGACAGTAGCCGCGTCCGCCGGAGGCCAGCAGCGGCACGCCGGGCAGGCGCAGCGGGCGGCTGGTGAGGTAGGCCATGTACCACTCCCCGGTGTGGGTCTGCAGCAGCGAGCCGTGGCCGCTCTTCTGCAGCGGGTTCTCCGGCAGGTGCCAGCTGGTCATCATCGTCACCTCCGGGTGCAGCTCGTACGGCCCGTCGATGGTTTTTGAACGCAGCACCACAACCGCGTGCTCGTAGCTGGTGCCGCCTTCGGCGACCATCAGGTAATACCATCCCGCGTGGCGATACAGGTGAGCGCCCTCGGTGTAGCAGAGCGGCGTGCCGGTAAACAGCGTTTTGCGCTCGGGCGAGAGGGTGCCGGTCTGCGGGTCAAACTCCTGCATCACAATGGTGTTGTGCGGGTTGCTGTGGTGGCGCGGCCCCCACGGACGGTAGAGGTAGTATTTACGGCCATCGTCGTCGTGGAACAAGGACGGGTCAAACCCGCCGTTGCCCATCGGGATCGGCTCGCTCCACGGCCCCTCGATGGACGGCGCAGTGACGAGGAAGTTACGGCCATTTTTCCACGGCGAATCGACAATCTTTACGTCGGTATAGAGCAGCCAGAATTTGCCGTCGGCATAGCTCAGGCACGGCGCCCAGATGCCGCCGGAGTCCGGATTGCCCTTCATGTCCAGCATCGACACGCGGTCCAGCGGGGTGCTGACCAGCGACCAGTTTTTCAAATCGCGGGAGTGATAGATGCGCACGCCCGGGAACCACTCGAAGGTCGAGGTGGCGATGTAGTAGTCCTCGCCCTGACGACATAAAGACGGATCCGGGTTGAAGCCGATGAGTATTGGGTTGGTGATTTCCATATTGCCTCCGGTTAATGGGATGCGGCTGTCGCGGCGTCGGGAACGGCCTCGCCCTGCGCCGCGCGGTGCTTGATCAGCTGCTGGCTGATGGCCTCCACGCGGGCATCGGTGAGCTTATAGAACGACAGCATGATGAACATGCCCACGTAGAGCACCACCGGCACCACGCAGAACAGAATTTTGATGGTGGTCAGCACCTCAACCGGCTGCACGCTGCTGCTGGCGGAGTAGTTGACGTACGCCAGGATCCAGCCCACCACCGCCCCGCCAATTGCCAGGCCAATCTTCAGGCTGAACAGATAGGTGGAGAACACCAGCCCGTCGAGGCGTCGCCCGCTGCGGCTCTCCTCGTAATCCACCACGTCAGAGGCCATCAGCCACTGCAGCGGCGTGGTGGTGTTGAAGACGAACAGGAACAGGATGTTGAGGGCGAAAATCAGGGCGATATGCTCCGCCGGGGTGACGAAAATCAGCAGGCTGATCAGCGAGTAGGCGACGATGATCCACTTGAAGGCTTTTACCCGGTCAAAGCGGCCCAGCAAACGGGAGGAGCAGAGCGAGCCGAACATGGTGGCGAGGCTACCGTAGAGTAAAAACTGGGTCGCCATCTCCGGGTGATCCATCACGTATTTGACGAAGTAGAGCGTGGCCCCGCCGCGTACCACGTTAGAGCAGGTCGCCATCATCTTGAACGCGCACATGATCCGCCACTGGCCGTTGCCCAGCAGCAGCTTAAGGTCTTTCGCCACCGACGAGCCCGGCTGTACCTCAAAGGTGTAGCGCTCTTTGGTGGTAAAGAAGCAGACGTAGAGCAGCACCACGCCGGTGAGCCCCAGCACGCACATGGCGCCGAAATAGCCCACCTGCTCGTCCCCTTTGCCGATGATGCTCACCAGCGGCAGCGCGATGCCGCTAATGGCAAGCGAGCCCGCCGCCGCCAGGAAGAAACGCCACGACTGCAGGGCGTGACGCTCTTTCGGGTCGGCGGTAATCACGCCCGGCATGGCGCAGTACGGCACGTTAACGAAGGTGTAAACCAGGGTCAGCAGAATGTAGGTTACGCAGGCGTAGATGATTTTGCCCTGCGCAGAGAAATCCGGCGTGTAGAAGGTCAGCATGCAGACGATGCCAAACGGGATCGCCCCCCACAGCAGGAACGGGCGGAACTGGCCGTAGCGCGTGCGGGTGCGGTCCACCAGCAGCCCCATCAGCGGGTCGGTCACGGCGTCGAGCACGCGGGAGACCAAGAACAGCGTGCCCATAATGCCCGCCGACAGGCCAAACACGTCGGTATAAAAGTAGGCCAGCAGGAACATGGTGGCCTGCCAGACAAAGCCGCAGGCGGTGTCACCCAGCCCGTAGCCAATTTTATCTTTCATGGTTAATTGCATCATCATCGCACCTTTATTTTCGTATGCTGATTTCACAACATCGTGTTAATGGAGTGTAATGAGCTGTTCAATTAACCAGCAATGGTCATATCTTATTTCCGAATTACGATATTTTGCTTTTGTGACGCCACCGATATATCGCAAAGCATTGTTTAAATTGATAAATTTAAGATACGCGAAAACCGTCCACGGGATATTTCCCGTAGACGGTATCGCTCAGAAAATAATTAAAGTCCGAGTGCTTTTTTACCGGCGTTAATTACCTCGATAATTTTATCGGTGTCATAAATACAGCCTTTCCAGGTGCCGCCGCTCACCGACTGCAATGCTGCCCACAGGCGGGTATCGTCCGGCAAAAAGTCGTGAGGGTGCAGGTCCGGGTGCGTCTGTCTTACTGCCAGCTCGCGCGCGCCCTCTTCCGGCGTCAGCGGGTTTTCTGCGGTGCCGATAAAGTTGACGCTGCCCGTCAGGGTCAGGCGATCCACGGCAATCTCAATGATGTCGTTGTCGCGCAGCTTGCCAATCGGCCCGCCTGCCAGCGCTTCCGGCGACACGTGGCCGAAGCAGGCGCCCGTCGACACCCCCGAGAAGCGCGCATCGGTGATTAACGACACCGTCTTGCCCCATGAGATATGCTTCAGCGCAGAGGTGAGCTGGTAGGTCTCTTCCATGCCGGTACCGGACGGCCCACCGCCGATCACCACCATGATATCGCCCTGTTTAATCTCTTCCTGCTTGATGGCTTTAATCGCCTGTGCTTCCGAGACAAACACCCTTGCCCGGCCCGTATGACGGTAAACGCCATCATCACCCACCACCGATGGGTCAATGGCCGTGGCCTTGATCACCGATCCTTCCGGCGCGATGTTGCCCGTCGGGAAGCAGACCGTCGAGGTCAGCCCTCTCGCTTTTGCCTTCTCCGGCGGGAGGATCACATCATCCGGATCCACGCCGTCCTGCTCGCTCAGGCACTGGCGGAAGCGCTTACGGCGCTCGGACGCCTGCCACCAGTCGAGGTTCTCGCCCACCGTCTGGCCGGTGACGGTCATGGCATCCAGATGCAGCAAACCGAGATCGCGCAGGTGGAGCATCACCTCCGGCACGCCACCGGCGAGGAAAGCGCGCACGGTCGGGTGATAGTCCGGGCCGTTGGGCAGCACGCTGACCAGGCGCGGCACCCTGCGGTTGACGCGTGTCCAGTGTTCTACGTCCGGGATCGTGCAGCCCGCCGCGTGGGCGATGGCCGGGATGTGCAGCAGTAAATTGGTGGAGCCGCCGAACGCCGCGTGGATCACCATGGCGTTTTCGATGGCTTTATCGGTGAGGATATCGCGCGTGGTGATGCCGCGGTTATCCAGCTCGCTCACCGCCCGCGCCGACTGGCGGGCAATTTCCAGCCACACCGCCTGTCCGGACGGCGCCAGCGCGGAGTGCGGCAGCGCCAGACCCAGCGCTTCGGCCACCACCTGCGAGGTGCCCGCCGTGCCGAGGAACTGACATCCGCCGCCCGGCGAGGCGCAGGCGCGACAGCCCAGCTCGGCGGCCTCCTGCAATGACAGTTCGTGGTTAGCAAAGCGCGCGCCGATGGTCTGCACCTTGCCCGCGTCTTCCCCCACGGTCGGCGGCAGCGTCGCCCCGCCCGGCACCAGAATGGTCGGCAGATTGTGCATCGAGGCCAGCGCAATCATGGTGGCAGGCAGCCCTTTATCGCAGGTCGCCACGCCAATGACCGCCCGGCGCGTCGGCAGGGAGCGAATCAGACGACGAAACACAATCGCCGCATCGTTGCGGTACGGCAGGGAGTCGAACATCCCGTGTGTGCCCTGCGAGCGCCCGTCGCACGGATCGCTGACGAAGGCCGCAAACGGGATCCCGCCGTTGCGGGTGATCTCCTTCGCCGCGGCCTGCATCTGCATGCCGATCTCCCAGTGCCCGGTGTGGTAGCCCAGCGCAACTGGTCGTCCGTCCCCGGCGCGGATGCCGCCCTGGGTGCCAATAATCAGCACCTCTTTGCCGGTCAGCTTGTTGGCGTCCCAGCCCATCCCGGCGTTCTGGGTCATGCCGAACAGATTGCCGCTGGGGGATTCCATCAGCATCTGCGGGGTCAGCGGCAGCGCGCCCTGCGGCCCCGCCGCATGGGTGATGACGGCATAAAACGCATCATCCTGCGGGGTGAAAATTTTCTCGATGGTCATGGTTATCGTCCGGCTCAGCAGAGCTTGAGCTGTTGCAGCAGGGTTTTCAGCTGCGCCTTACGCGGCTCGTCCAGCGCAGAGGCGGGCGGCAGCACGTGCGTAGAAATCGGGCGGCCGCAGAGCACAATCGCCTCTTTAATGACATTCACAAACGGCGTATCCAGCTGATACATCTGCGGTATTTGCAGTAAGGTCTGATGATACTCAGCCGCTTTCGCCACGTCTTTATCCCGCCAGGCTTTCAGAAGATTCACCGACACCTGCGGAGCAAAGTTGCCGCTGGCCGAGATCGCCCCGTCGCCGCCGAGCAGCAGGGTATTAAACAGGTGATCGTCGTAGCCGCACAGCACGGTGAAGTGCGGATGGGCGGCTTTGACGGTGTGGATCATGCTGCGCAGATGGGCCACGGAGTCGATGGTGTCTTTAATGCCGACGATGTTGCTGCGCGAGTCGGCCAGGGTTTTCACCAGCGCCGGCGTCAGATCTTGCCCGGTCAGCGCCGGGAAGTTATAGAGGATCACCGGCAGCGTGACGCTGTCGGCCACCTGCTCGAAATAGCGGATCAGGTTCGCTTCAGACACCTTCCAGTAGTAGGGGTTGATCACCACGATACCGTCCGCCCCCGCCTGCTGGGCGTGCTGGCTCAGTTCAATGGTTTCCCGGGCGTTGGTGCTGCCGGTGCCGATCAGCACCGGCACACGACGATCGACGTGATCGATAGCAAAGCGGGCAATGGTTTTACGCTCTTCGGCGCTGAGCTGGGAGAACTCACCGCCGCTGCCCAGGAAGAACAGGCCGTCAACGCCTGCCGCGATCAGATCGTCGATCAGCGCGGCGGTGCCCTGCTTATCAAGCTGGCCATCGGCGGTAAAAATGGTGGAGACAGGGGGAATGATTCCCGTGAACAACGCGGACTGCGGCATGAGATCTCCTTGCTGAATCATTTTGTTCTATATTATAGAGCAGTGTTCATTAATTTAACGATCATACTATGACGCAGAAAAAGCGCAGGTAAATGAGAAGGGAAGAGGGAGTGCGGGAAATTTAAGCTGGATCACATTATGCGTGGGTGCGGTCTGGTGCCCTCACCCTGACCCTCTCCCTGTGGGAGAGGGCCGGGGTGAGGGAAAATTACTCCACCAACATCTTAACAACCACTTTCCTGACCTTAGCAGGCGCCCCCACCGCGCACAGCGGCTTATGCACTTCACCCGGCCAGAACACCACGAAATCCCCTTCGCTCAGCACCACAGTTTTCTCCTGCTCGCCTTCCGGCAGGAACGCGATGTCTTTATCCGCCAGCCAGTCGGTGTCCGGCGTGCCGTGTGGCAAGGTACTGAACGTCATCCCTTCCTGCCCTTTGAGCACAATCTGAATGTCCAGATAGCAAGCATGGTACTCCGCGCGGCGCTCGGCAAACGGCTGGGTCATGTCTTCGGAGACCAGATAAAACAGGTTGCTGCCGTTGATGTCATGCTTGCCCGGCGGAGTGGCGTCGGTGACGTGGGCTTTAACGTGCTCGATGGCCAGACGCAGGGGTTCCGGTAGCCAGGCTTGCAGATGGTGGATGTTGCCGATAATCATAATTAAACCCTCATAATAAAACACTGTTTCATTTTCATCTTTTATACGAGAATTCAAACTGCCATACCAGCCCTTTTTCGCGGAGAGTTGCGCGAACGCATGTTTATCGGGAAAGGTGTTAATCTGCTGTTAATCCCTCACAGGCATTTATGCAGTTGTTATGCATAACCTCAGCGCGTCGTGACGATGCCGTGACGCTAAGGAAGGTGCGAACAAGTTCCTGATATGAGATCATCATATTCATCCGGAGC
>NZ_JACASJ010000109.1:0-16164 GCF_013391025.1 Enterobacter sp. SECR19-1250
GGTCATGGCGGCATGACCATATTACTGGGGATCCCTCAGCCCACAGGGAGAGGGAACGATTACACCCTCTCCCATGGGGAGAGGGCTGGGGTGAGGGGCCCTGCGCGCAGAGGGGCTACTTCAACGTCCCCACCAGCGCCTTCCTGCTGTCTTCCAGCGACACCACGCGTTTACACACGTCTTTACCGAACTGCTGGAAATCGGCTTCCTGATTCTTCCACTCGTTCTGAATCGAGGTCTGCAGACCGCCCAGGCTACCCAGTACGCCCTGCAACGGGTTACCGCCGCCTTTCAGTACCGCTTTGGCGCCCATCTCGTTTATGCTGTCCTGCAGGATGCCGCCCATGGCCTGATTCACCAGCTGCTGGCCGTCAGCACGCACCTGATCAATCGCTTTGTAGTGGAAGGTCAGGCCGTCGGTACGATGCTCGATAATCCGGTTCATCTGCTCTTTCAGCTGTTTGTCGAGCTTCGTCAGGCGGGTGCGCATGTTGCTGCTCTCACCCACCTCTTTGGTAATGATCTTATCCAGCGCAACGCGGCCTTTCTCAACGCGGGTCAGCGCGCCTTCGTCAATCCACGGCAGCGCGGTACGCAAATCGGCCTGGTAGTCTCTGGCCTGCTCACGCTGCGCGGCGGTCAGGTTGTACTGTTTGCCATTGAACGTGACATCACCCTGCGGCGTGATGACCAGATTGCCGTTCTCACCTTTAGCCTGAACGGTTTGCGGACTTAACACCACGTCATCACGCGGGGTGACGCTACATTTATACTCCGCATGGGCGGTGAATCCGGTTGCCATTAAGACAACAGCCAGCAACGTTTTGCGCATCTTTAACACTCCCTCAGACAAAATGGGCCAGCTAATGCTGGCCCCTGACTTCTTTATTAGTCCCACCAAACGTCGAAAAGTTCGCTGACGCGGACATCTTCCAGTTTGTGGTCTTCAAGCCATTTACGTACCAGCGCCTGATGTTCTTCGGTGCATTTACCCACTTCCTGGGTGCAGATAAGACCTTCCCACGCCAGATAGCCGCTACCGTCGAAGGCCAGCTTGTTTGGCTCGATCACCTCGTTGATGAACGCATCAACGTCCTGATCGATCTGCTCAACGCTGGTGCCTTCCGGGAAACGCCAGGCAACGGAGAAGCCCACTTCCTGGAATTCTTCGATGTGCATCTTTTTACGCAGACGACGGCTACGATTCTTTGCCATTATTTCACCCTCTCGAACATTAAGTCCCATACGCCGTGACCAAGACGATGGCCACGCTGTTCAAATTTCGTTACCGGACGCGATTCCGGACGCGGTACATAGTCGTTGCTCTCTGACTGGTTTTTATACCCGTCCAGAGACGACATCACTTCCAGCATATGTTCCGCATACGGTTCCCAGTCGGTCGCCATATGGAAGACACCGCCCAGTTTCAGCTTACTTTTTACCAGCTCAGCAAACGGCGCCTGAACGATACGGCGCTTATTATGACGTGCTTTGTGCCACGGGTCAGGGAAAAAGAGCTGAACCATGTTCAAAGAATTGTCAGGAATCATTTTGTGCAGCACTTCCACCGCGTCGTGACACATCACGCGCAGGTTCTCGACCCCCTCTTCGTGGGCGGTGGCCAGACACGCGCCAACGCCTGGAGAATGCACTTCTATGCCGAGGAAGTTCTGGTCCGGGCGGGCTTTCGCCATGGTCACCAGCGAGGTGCCCATACCAAAGCCGATCTCCAGGGTCACTGGCGCATCGCGACCGAACAGGTCGGCAAAGTCGAGCGGCTGCTCGCTGAACTCAACGCCCATCACCGGCCAGTAGTTGTCCAGCGCGTGTTGCTGCCCTTTTGTCAGGCGACCCTGACGGCGGACAAAGCTGCGAATACGGCGCAGCGGGCGACCGTTTTCATCAAATTCCGGTGAAATGACGTCGTTTTTCATAAAAGAGTTGTCTGCTTGTGAGAATGTTCGGGAAACGGGCATTATCCAAAGTTAAGGCTTCTATGCAAGCATGGGAAAGATCCGGTTTACAGCAGATTGACGCTGTGCTGCAATCGGCGTCCCTGATTATACGAATCGATGACCATGCAAGCCTCTCAATTTTCAGCCCAGGTGCTGGACTGGTACGACAAATACGGGCGTAAAACCCTGCCCTGGCAAATTGAAAAAACGCCTTACAAAGTATGGCTCTCCGAAGTAATGTTGCAACAAACGCAGGTTGCCACGGTGATCCCTTACTTTGAGCGTTTTATGGCGCGCTTTCCCACGGTAACCGATCTGGCCAACGCGCCGTTAGACGAGGTGCTGCACCTGTGGACAGGGCTTGGCTACTACGCCCGCGCGCGCAATCTGCACAAAGCCGCACAGCAGGTCGCGACGCGCCACAACGGTAAATTCCCGGAAACCTTCGACGAGGTGGCGGATTTACCCGGTGTCGGACGATCCACCGCGGGTGCCATCCTCTCACTGTCCCTCGGCAAACATTTCCCGATCCTTGACGGTAACGTGAAGCGCGTGCTGGCACGTTGCTATGCGGTTGACGGCTGGCCGGGGAAAAAAGAGGTCGAAAAGCGGCTGTGGGAGATCAGTGAAGCGGTAACCCCGGCAAAGGGCGTGGAGCGGTTTAACCAGGCGATGATGGATCTCGGTGCGATGGTCTGCACCCGCTCGAAACCAAAATGCGAGCTCTGCCCGCTCAATAACCTGTGCGTGGCGTACGCAAATCATTCCTGGGCGCAGTATCCCGGTAAAAAGCCGAAGCAGACGCTGCCGGAGCGCACCGGTTACATGCTGTTGATGCAGCACGGGGACGAGGTCTTTCTGGCGCAGCGCCCGCCGAGCGGCCTCTGGGGTGGTCTATACTGCTTCCCACAGTTTGAAGATGAGGCCACGCTCCGGGCCTGGCTTAAACAGCGCGGCATTGCTGCCGATAACCTGACGCAGCAGACCGCGTTTCGCCACACTTTCAGCCATTTCCATCTGGATATTGTGCCGATGTGGCTTCCCGTGTCCTCCTTCGCCTCGTGCATGGATGAAGGCACCGCTCTCTGGTATAACTTAGCGCAACCGCCATCAGTCGGGCTGACGGCTCCCGTGGAGCGCCTGTTACAACAATTACGTGCCGGTGCAATGGTTTAGCATCGGCTAAAAAAGAGGAATGAGTATGGCCAGAACCATTTTTTGTACTTTCCTGCAGCGCGACGCTGAAGGCCAGGACTTCCAGCTCTATCCGGGCGAACTGGGTAAGCGCATTTATAACGAGATCTCCAAAGAAGCCTGGGGACAGTGGCAGAAAAAACAGACCATGCTGATTAACGAGAAAAAACTCAGCATGATGAACCCGGAACACCGCAAGCTGCTGGAGCAGGAGATGGTGAACTTCCTGTTCGAAGGTAAAGACGTGCACATCGAAGGCTATACGCCGCCGGAAAAATAACAGCGCGCGGGGGAAACCCCGCCGTTCAAGCAAACACAACACGCACTCCCGGAATGATGAAAAAAATTTTAGCGCTAGCCCTTGTTGCGCCGTTGCTTGTCTCGTGTTCATCCAAAAAAGGCGATGAATACAACGAAGCCTGGGTTAAGGACACCAACGGTTTTGATATTTTGATGGGGCAGTTTGCCCACAACATCGAGAACATATGGGGATTTAACGAAGTTCTTATCGCCGGACCTAAGGATTACGTTAAGTACACCGACTCCTACCAGACCCGTAGCCACATCAACTTCGATGACGGTACGATCACGGTTGAAACCATCGCGGGGACTGACCCTGCGGCGCATTTACGGCAGGCCATTATCAAAACCCTGCTGATGGGCGACGATCCGGGTTCTATCGATCTCTACTCCGACGCCGACGACATTACCATTTCTAAAGAGCCGTTCCTGTACGGTCAGGTCGTGGACCAGACCGGTCAGCCTATCCGCTGGGAAGGCCGCGCCACGAAATTCGCCGACTATCTGCTGCAAACACGTCTGAAAAGCCGCACCAACGGCCTGAAAGTGATTTATAGCGTCACAATTAACCTGGTGCCGAACCACCTCGACAAGCGTGCGCATAAGTATCTGGGCATGGTGCGTCAGGCGTCACGTAAATATGGCGTGGATGAGTCGCTGATCCTGGCGATCATGCAGACCGAATCGTCCTTTAACCCGTACGCCGTGAGCCGTTCCGACGCGCTGGGGCTGATGCAGGTTGTCCAGCACAGCGCCGGTAAAGACGTGTTCCGCGCACAGGGGAAATCGGGCACGCCGAGCCGTAGCTATCTGTTTGACCCGCAAAGCAACATTGATACCGGTACGGCCTATCTGGCGATGCTGAATAATGTCTATCTGGGCGGGATTGATAACCCAACCTCACGTCGTTATGCGGTCATTACCGCGTACAACGGCGGTGCAGGCAGCGTGCTGCGTGTCTTCTCGAATGACAAAGTGCAGGCCGCAAATATCATCAACAGCATGGCGCCGGGGGATGTGTACGCCACCCTCACCACCCGCCACCCGTCTGCGGAATCCCGTCGTTATCTGTATAAGGTGAATACGGCGCAGAAGAACTATCGTCGCCGATAATCAACACACCTTCTCCTGCAAGGAGAAGGTGTTCTGCTTCCCCTCTCCCTGTGGGAGAGGGCCAGGGTGAGGGCATCAGGCCGCACCTACCCCATCTCACCCCACCCATACGAAAATGTTATTTGCATCACAATCCAAACTGCAAATTAATGTGGATTGCATTTTTTTGCGGGAGGTAACAAAACATATCGTTGCCAACTGATAGAATTGCATCAAATAACAACCCTGAATGTTCCTATAACAACATATCTCCCGCTCACTTGTGAGGAAAGTAACATGAACCTTAAGCTGCAGCTTAAAATATTGTCGTTTCTGCAGTTCTGCCTGTGGGGTAGCTGGCTGACTACACTCGGCTCCTATATGTTTGTGACGCTCAAGTTCGATGGTGCGTCAATCGGTGCCGTCTACAGCTCGCTGGGTATCGCGGCGGTCTTTATGCCAACGCTGCTGGGGATCGTGGCGGATAAATGGTTGAGTGCGAAATGGCTGTACATGCTTTGCCACCTGGTGGGCGCGGGCACGCTGTTTATGGCAGCCCAGGTCACCACGCCGGGGGCGATGTTTATGGTGATCCTGCTTAACTCGCTGGCCTACATGCCAACGCTTGGGCTGATCAACACCATCTCCTACTACCGCCTGAAATCCGCCGATATGGATATCGTGACCGACTTCCCGCCTATCCGTATCTGGGGCACCATCGGTTTTATTATGGCAATGTGGGGCGTGAGCTTCGCGGGCTTTGAACTGAGCCATATGCAGCTCTACATCGGTGCGGCGCTCTCCGTGGTGCTGGCACTGTTTACCCTGACGCTGCCGCATATTCCGGTATCTAACCAGCAGAAAAACCAGAGCTGGAGCACCATGCTTGGCCTGGACGCTTTCGCGCTGTTTAAAAACAAACGCATGGCGATCTTCTTTATCTTCTCCATGCTGCTGGGCGCGGAACTGCAAATCACCAACATGTTCGGCAATACCTTCCTGCACAGCTTCGATAATAACCCGCTGTTCTCAGGCAGCTTTATCGTTGAGCATGCGTCGGTAATGATGTCCATCTCGCAGATCTCTGAGACGCTGTTCATCCTGACCATCCCGTTCTTCCTGAGCCGCTACGGCATCAAGAACGTCATGCTGATCAGTATTGCCGCGTGGATGTTGCGCTTCGGCCTGTTCGCCTACGGCGACCCAAGCCCGTTCGGCACCGTGCTGCTGGTTCTGTCGATGATTGTTTACGGCTGCGCCTTCGACTTCTTCAACATCTCCGGTTCGGTGTTTGTGGAAAAAGAGGTGAAACCTGAAATCCGCGCCAGCGCACAGGGTATGTTCCTGATGATGACCAACGGCTTCGGCTGTATCCTGGGCGGTGTGGTGAGCGGTAAAGTGGTTGAGATGTATACCACCAACGGCATTACCGACTGGCAGCCAGTGTGGCTTATCTTCGCCGCATACTCGCTGGTGCTGTTCTTCGCGTTTATCGTGCTGTTCCAGTACAAGCATGTACGCGAACCGCACGGCGCACAGCCAGTCGCGCATTGATTATTGTGCCGGGTAGGCGAAGCCGCCACCCGGCTATTTTATTGCAGCAAGCACCCACCCCACCGACAGCAAATCCGCGCTGCCGCCCGGGCTCAGGTTGCGTTCAATTAATGCGTTATCCATTCTACGCAACGCTTCACCATCCCAGCCGTCAGCCAGCAGTTCCCGCGCATAGTCCTGAACGTAGCCCAGCCCCTCAATGCCGCCGCGCGACACCAGATTGCTGTCCTGATTGATTGCCATCAGGCGTAACAGCAGGCCGTGAAGTGAATGTCCGTTCCACTGCGCCAGCGCTTTACGCACCGTCGCAAAACCACTCTCCGCCTCGCCGCGCGCGCCGGTTAAGCCGTACTGCCGGAACTGCCGCTCCCCCGCCGTCGCCTGCCCGCTGCGTTCGGCCAGCTCTCGCGAAACCAGCCCGTGGCAGATGTTACTCACCTCACAACAGAGGCTTTCTGCGGAGATATTTTTCACACGCCCGGCGGCGAAGCAGAGTAAACCAAGGGCAAAAATGCCCCCTTTGTGCGTGTTCACCCCGTTCGTCGCGGCATACATCGCCTGCTCACAGGCCATCCCCATCGGGCGGAGGATCCGTAACTGTTCGCCTGCGGGTTTATCGGCATGCGTGTTACCCAACTCAGCAAAGCGCGAAAACCACGGCGTAATCGCCATAATGCTGCGGACAAAGAGCGCGTGATCCATATCGCGATGGGAGCCGTTATTGAGCCTGTCCACCAGCCCCGGTTTCGGTGTCAGCGCCAGCTCCTGCCACAGCGCCTCTGCGGCAAGCGCGGGGACGTTAAGCGGGCGCGGTTTAGTCGCGAGCAAACCAGTCATCGATCATCTTCTCCACGCGCGCCACCACCTGCTCCACAGGATGTTTGCGCGAACGGGAACAGGCGTGGGCCGGTTCATCACAAATCAGGCAGCGTCTGAGATGGGAGCCCAGCGACTGACGTCCAACGTGGCCGTTTTCAGGGCAAATCACATCCAGATCCCACAGCCTGCCAAGCGGGTGCGTCTGCTCCAGCTCTGCACAGTGGGCTTTGATTTCTGCCGCGGGATGGGCCACGCACCACAGCGCTTCGGGCCCGGTCGGGAGCCACAGCACCTGGCGGTCCAGCACCTGCCAGCGGTTTTCCCACAGCAGCTGGTCGCACATTTGTAACGCCACGCCCATGGTGTTGCGATAGCGCAGGCTGTCTTTGATCTCCCCGGGTGTTACCAGCGTGAGGGAGATCACCGGTGTTGATAGTGCGTAAGCCAGTCAGCCTGACGGGCTGCGCGGCGCTCTTTCGCCGCAAGCAGCGCGTCCAGGCTGACACCCGCCCGCACGGGTGTCGCAATGGTCATATTCACTCCTTTACCTGTCGAACAGTGTCGATCACGCTGCCGTCGCGGTAGCGGATCACCCCGACAATTTTGTCGGTGAACTCAATTGGTTTCGGTACGCCTGTCAGCGAAATTGCCCGCTCATAGAGGGCGTTGATATCCACAACCTTCAGCCCTGCTTCCATGAGGCGTTCGCGGATCTCCGGGCGCGCCGGGTTGACCGCAATGCCGTGATCGGTGACCAGCACGTCGATGCTTTCGCCCGGCGTGAGGCGTGTGGTAACGCGCTTCACCACCGTCGGAATGCGGCTGCGCAGCAGCGGCGCAACGACGATGGTCAGGTTCGCCGCGGCGGCCACGTCGCAGTGCCCGCCGGACGCGCCGCGCATCACGCCATCGGAGCCGGTAATGACGTTAACGTTGAAATCGACGTCAATCTCCAGCGCGCTGAGGATCACTACGTCGAGCTGGTCGCAGCTTGCCGCCTTACTGCCGGGGTTGGCGTAGACGTTAGTGGAGATCTCCACGTGGTTCGGGTTGCGCGCCAGCGAGGCCGCCGCCTGGCCGTCGAAGCACTGGGTATCGAGCAGCTTTTCGATCAGCCCCTTCTCGTGCAGATCTACCAGGCTGCCGGTGATGCCACCCAGCGCAAAGCGTGCCTTCACGCCGCTGCGCTCCATCTTCTCTTCCATAAAGCGGGTGCAGGCGGTGGCCGCCGCGCCGGAGCCGGTCTGCATCGAGAAGCCCGGTTTAAAATAGCCGGAGTGCTCAATCACATCCGCCGCATAGCGGGCAATCATCAGCTCGCGCGGGTTACTGGTGACGCGCGCCGCGCCGACGCTGATTTTTGCCGGATCGCCCACGCTCTCCACCTGCACGATGTAGTCCACCTGATCCTGCACCAGGCTGGCAGGCATATTGGGGAACGGCACCAGCGCTTCCGTCAACAACACCACCTTGCGGGCAAAATGGGCGTCCACCATCGCGTAGCCCAGCGAGCCGCAGCATGATTTCCCGTGCGTGCCGTTGGCGTTACCAAACTCATCGCTGCACGGCACGCCAAGAAACGCCACGTCAATGTTCAGCTCACCGTCCTGCAGCAGCTTTACGCGCCCGCCGTGAGAGTGAATTTGTACCGGCTCGTCCATCAGCCCGTGGGAGATGGCATCCGCCAGCTTGCCACGCATGCCGGAGGTGTAGATCCGGGCGATCACCCCGCTTGCAATATGCTCGATCAGCGCGTCGTTGCAGGTCATCAGCGAGCTGGAGGCGAGGGTCAGGTTTTTGAAGCCCATCCGCGCCAGCAGCGCCACGACGGTGTTGATCACCCGGTCGCCTTCACGAAACGCGTGGTGGAAGGAGATGGTCATTCCGTCCTTCAGGCCGCTACGCCTCACCGCCTCTTCAATGGAGGCGCAGAGTTTACGGCTGTGTTTCGCGTCGCTGTCCGCCAGCCACGGCGTGGCGCTGTGGGCGGTATCAAACGGTTTTAACTCCCGCAGATGGGGAAAATTCACATGGAGAAGTTCTGTCTGGTTCATTGTGTCATCCTTACCGACGCACGCCGGAGGCCGCCGCGCGTTCGAGCACCACCTGCGCGTGGTTAATAATCGGTGCATCCACCATCTTGCCGTTGAGCGACACCACGCCAAGGCCGTTACGTTCGCCCTCTTCTGCCGCTTCAATCACCCGCAGGGCGTGATCCACCTCTTCCTGGGTCGGCGCGTAGGCGTTATGCAGCAGGTCTATCTGGCGCGGGTTGATCAGCGATTTGCCGTTAAAGCCCATCTTGCGGATCAGATCGACCTCGCGCAGGAATCCGGCCTCATCGTTAACGTCTGACCACACCACGTCGAAGGCGTCGATGCCTGCTGCGCGAGCGGCGTGCAGCACGGCGCAGCGGGCGTAGAACAGCTCGGTGCCGTCGCCGCGCTCGGTCTGCATGTCCATCACGTAGTCAAAAGCCGCCAGCGCAATGCCAATCAGGCGCGGCGAGCTGCGGGCAATCGCCACGGCGTTGATGACGCCAATGGCCGATTCAATCGCCGCCATCACGCGGGTAGAACCAACCTCGCGCCCGCACTCCTGCTCGATACGCTCAAGGTGGCCTTCCAGCTCGTAGATGTCGTCCGGGGTGTCGGTTTTCGGCAGGCGGATCACGTCCACGCCGGCACGCACGGCGGCTTCCAGATCCAGCAAGCCAAACGGCGTGCTCAGCGGGTTAATGCGCACCACGGTTTCGATGTCCTGATACATCGGGTGCTGCAGGGCGTGGAACACCAGCATTCGCGCGGTGTCTTTCTCGCGCAGAGCAACGGCATCTTCAAGGTCAAACATGATGGAGTCTGGACGGTAGATAAACGCGGTTGAAAGCATGGCGGCGTTGGCGCCCGGCAGGAACAACATACTGCGGCGGAGTTTGCTCATTTCAGCGCCCCCCAGTTAATGGCCTGTTCATCGGCAGCACGCAGAAGCGCACTTTGCAGGCGGGCGCGGATCACACAGTCCAGCGCCCCTTTGTCTTCAATAATGATAAGTCCCTGGTGCACGTTCATGGCGCGCAATGTCTCGTTGACCACCTGGCGAATTTGCTCGCCAAACTGCTTAATCACTTCACTGTGGATGACTATCTCCAGCTCGCCGTGAGCGGGAGCAATTTTCACCATCAGGTCGCTGGACTCCTGCGTTCCGGCCAGCGCCTCCCTTACAATTTTCATGATAAATTCCTGGTAGTTAAGCGACTTCGGCACTCGCACGGTAGTGTGTTTCGAGGTGCGCGAAGGTGGAGTCCGGGACAATCTCCCGGATCCGGGAAAACTGCTGAGTCTTGAGCAAGCGGCGCACTTCGGACGCTGAAATGGCATTGCCGGTGGCCTTGATGCGCGGCATTTCCACCACCTCAATCTGCGGGCTCAGCAAGGCGTGCAGCGTCTGGTTGTACTGACGGGTGATATCGCAAAACGGCTCGGAGCCGATAAAACGATGGGTAATGCCCAGCGCCGGTGCGATAAAGTCGCGGAAGATCAGCACGTCGATTTCGCTCCACGCCTGCTGCACTTTGCCGGTCTCTTTCAAAAAGTAGGCCGGGAAGGTGGCGCGGGAGATGATGTACTGTGAGCCTTCGTGCACGGTCACATTTGGCAGATGCGCGACGCCCGCACGCACCATTCCGAGGCGCGCGCTGAACGGAAAGAACGAGGCATCTTCACGCACCACAAACAGGTGCAGGGCGTCACACTGCATCGCCGCCTGCTCCACCAGATGACGGTGGCCGAGGGTGAACGGGTTGGCGTTCATCACTATCGCGCCAGTCTTCTCCCCGCCCTTGCGCATCCTGCCCAGGGAACGGCAGTAACGCTCGATCCCCTGCGGAGTGTTCTCCATCAGCACGGCGTTGTTGCCGCTCTGGGCAATCGGCCAGAAGCCGCTACGCGCAAAGCGCTCCTTATTGCAGGGTCGCGTGCAGAGGAAGAGGTGAAAATGACCGCGCTCCAGCGCCGCATTCTGCACCTCCGCCAGCAAGCGCGCGCTGAGGTTCTCGCCGCGAAGCTGCTCGTTCACGGCCACACACTTGATGACGTTGGCGGCAAGACCGGCGCAACCCACCAGTTGCGCGCCGGACCAGGCTTCGACAAACAGCGTGATGTCGTTGTCCAGGCCAAGGCCGCTGTCTGCCAGCAGGTAACGGATCTGGCTTAAGCGTTCCGGGTGTTTCGCCACCAGCGTGTGGCGAAAATCGATGGGTTGACTGTTCATGCCGCCTTTCTCAGTGTGCCGCCGCAAGCCCGGTGGCTGGCGCTTCCACAATCACGTTGCTCAGATGACCGATATGCTCGATCTCCACTTCAATGCGATCCCCCTCTTTCATAAACAGCGGCGGATTACGCTTTTTACCCACCCCACCCGGGGAGCCGGTGATGATCACGTCGCCCGGACTTAAGCGGGTAAAGGTGCTGATGTACTCGATCAGCTCCGCAACCTTGTGGATCATGCTGCTGGTGTTATCTTCCTGCACCATGCGGCCGTTCAGCCAGGTACGGATCGCCAGCCTGTGCGGGTCCGGGATCTCATCGGCCGTTGCCATCCACGGGCCAAACGCGCCGGTCTGACGCCAGTTCTTACCGGCAGTAAACCAGGTGTGCTGCCAGTCGCGGGCGGAGCCGTCCATGTAGCAGCTGTAGCCCGCCACGTGGCGCAGCGCCTCGTCACGGCTGATATTTTCCCCGCCCTTGCCGATGATCACCGCCAGCTCGCCTTCGTAGTCGAATTCGCTGGAGTGACGCGGCTTCAGCACCGGCTCGTTGTGGCCGGTCTGCGAATCCGGGAAGCGCACGAACAGCGTCGGTGCCGGGTTATGCTGGTCAAACTCCTTGCGCTTGTCGGCGTAGTTCATGCCGACGCAGAGGATTTTTTCCGGCTGCTCAATCACCGGTAAGAAGGTGATGGCGCTCATCGGCACGTCCACGGCATCGTTCAGGTAACGGGTGGCCTGCGCCAGCCCGTTGCCCTGCAGCAGCGCTTTGAGGTCGCTGTAGCGGTCGCCGAGACGGCGACCTAAATCAATCACACCTTCGGCCTGGACGATGCCGTAGCTGCGTTTTCCCTGGTATAAAAAGCTTGCGAGTTTCATTGTTCTTTCCTGAAAACTTAAACGAGGAAGTTGCCCAGAATCAGCAGTGAGATAGAGACGTTAATCGCGCCGCCGATACGGGTAGCAATCTGGGCGAAGGGTATCAGGCTCATACGGTTGCCTGCGGTCAGGATCGCCACGTCACCGGTACCGCCCTGGCCACTCTGGCAGCAGGAGACGATGGCGACATCAATCGGGTGCATACCAATTTTTTTGCCGACGAAGAAGCCGGTCGCCACCAGTGAAGAGACGGTACTGATAATCACCAGCAGGTTAGTCAGCGTGAAGGCCGCGACCAGTTCATGCCATGGGGTGATCGCCACACCGACCGCGAAGAGGATGGGATAGGTCACCGAGGTCTGGAAGAATTTGTACACCACCTGAGAGCCTTCCAGCAGACGCGGAGAGGCACCGTTGCAGAGCTTCACCAGCACCGCCATAAACAGCATGCCAACCGGCGCAGGCAGACCAATCAGCTTGTGGCCGAGCATGCCCAGCATGTAGAGCAGCACCGCCAGCAACGCACCGGAGGCGATGGTGGTGACGTCCGCTTTGCCAGAGAACGCCGGTTGAGAAACGGTGGCATCGGCATTCGCGCGGTTCGGCATCAGCTGACCTTCACCGGTCAGGTGTGGATAACGCTTGCCCAGTTGGTTCAGACAGCCGGAGATGATGATAGCGGTCAGTCCGCCGAGCATGACCATCGGCAGCACGCGACCGAGCGCCACGCCCTGATCCATGTGCAGCAGGGTGGCGTAGCCGATGGAGAGCGGGATAGCCCCTTCGCCCACGCCGCCTGCCATAATCGGCAGAATGATAAAGAAGAAGATCTGGAACGGCTCAAGACCCAGCGCCAGACCCACGCCCATCCCCACCAGCATGCCGACGATCTCGCCGCACAGCATCGGGAAGAAGATGCGCAGGAAGCCCTGAATCAGCACGGTGCGGTTCATGCTCATGATGCTGCCGACAATAATGCAGCAGATGTAGAGATAAAGAATGTTGGTGGATTTATAGAACTTCGTGGTGGATTCCACTACCACATCCGGCAACAGGCCGTAATAGACCAGCGCGGAGGGGATAAAGGTGGCGCAAATCGCCGCCGCGCCGAGCTTGCCGACAATCGGCAGGCGTTTGCCGAACTCACCGCAGGCAAAGCCGAAGAACGCCAGCGTCGCCACCATCACCACGATATCGCTTGGCAGTTTTCCGCCCAGACAATCAATGGCAATCAGCGCGCCCGCCAGGACAAACAGCGGCAGAGGAATAATCCCGATTTTCCAGGTATCCATAATATGCCACCAGCGCTCTTTGAGCGATGGCCGCTGAATATCAATCGGGTCGTGGGTAACAGAGAAAGAATCGTCAGTTGTGCTCATAATAAGCCCCTTAGTTATTTTGTGCGTTCAGCTTAGAGTCACAAAGGCTTACTTTATGTGAGGAATGGCATATTAAAAGCGAAGTTTTAATGGCGACTATGGTTTTAATGGTTTCTTTTATTTAATGTGATTTGCCCCTTATTTATTGCCGTGGTTTTTATGGTTTCTTTTCTAAACCGAACAAACAAATAACATTTACACGGTCGTGTTTAAGGGAAAACCCTTTCAGATAATTCTTTTGCAGACCTTGCTGTGCAAGGGATCACAAGTTTTCGGCAAAGCGGGTATCCACGCGAAAAAAGATGATATATTGACAAACTTCGTTGATACCACGCGTGATTGTTATGAAAGTATCGTTTCAGATTAAGCTGTTTGTTTCGCTGGTTGTCTTTTTCTCAGTGCTTTTTGCTTTGCTGGGCGGATATTATTATGTCGACGTTAGCCGACAGCTTTATCAGGAAATGAGCGCACGCGCAAAAATACAGGCGGAAGAGATCGCCCTTATTCCGTCATTACGAAAAGAGGTCGAACAAAAAGATATCAACGCCATTCACGATTTTATGCAGAAAATAGCCACCCACAGTGATGCCAGTTTTATTGTGATTGGCGATAACAAAGGGCTGCATCTGTTTCATTCCGTTTTTGCGGACAGAGTGGGCCATACGCTGGTCGGCGGAGACAACGAAGAGGTCCTGCGCGGTAAAAGCACCACCACCATCCGCAAGGGAGGATTAGGCATTTCGCTGCGCAGCAAAGCGCCCATTTTTAACGATGCCGGTCAGGTGGTGGGGATTGTCTCAGTAGGCTATCTCACCAGCTATCTTGAAACCATCACCGTCAGTAAAGTGGTTAACATCCTGATCGCCGCCGTACTGTTACTGCTTGCCCTTTTTATCTTCTCCTGGTTCTTTACCCGCAGTATCAAGAAGCAGATTTTCTCCCTGGAGCCGCGAGAGATTGGTCTGCTGGTGCGCCAGCAGAAGGCGATGATGGAGTCCATTTATGAAGGAGTGATCGCCATTGACGATGAACGGCGAATAGAAGTGATTAACCAGGCGGCACGCAAACTGCTGGGCCTGAGCCAGCCGGCCCGGGAACTGCGCGGACAGCTGATAAGCGAGGTAATCGATCCTGTTCCGTTCTTCGAAACACAAACGATGCTCGCCAAAGATACCCATGACGAGATTTGCCGCTTTAACGATCTCACGGTGATCGCCAGCCGGGTGCGCATCATGCTGGAGAACTCTCTGCAGGGCTGGGTGATCACCTTCCGCGATCGCAACGAGATCGACTCGCTCAGCGCCCAGCTTAGCCAGGTCAAACGCTATGTTGATAACCTGCGCATTATGCGTCACGAGCAGCTAAACCGGATGACCACTCTCTCCGGCCTGCTGCATATGGGCCGCTACGAGGAGGCGATTGGCTACATTCAGGCGCAGTCGGAACACGCTCAGGAGCTGCTGGACTTTATCTCTTCGCGCTTCAGCTCCCCGACCCTGTGCGGCCTGCTGCTGGGAAAAGCCGCGCGGGCGCGGGAGAAAGGCGTCGAGCTGAACTTTGACCCGACCTGTCGGCTGGACAGACCGTTCCTCGCGCTGCCTGAAGAGGCGCTGATTTCTATCATTGGCAACCTGCTGGATAACGCCATTGAAGCGACCCAGCGCTCGCCGCTTCCGCATGCTCCTGTGGAAGTGCTGATAAAACTGAGCGAACAAGAACTCATCATCGAAGTGGCCGATCAGGGCGTGGGCATTAAACCGGAGATCCGTGACAGGATATTTGAGCGCGGCATCACCACCAAAACGCGCGGCGATCACGGCATTGGTTTGTATCTGATCGAAAGCTATGTCACACAGGCTGGCGGTGCAATTGAGGTTGCCGATAACACGCCGCGGGGGGCGATTTTCTCACTGTTTATCCCCGCCACGGGAACCGCCCGGCATCCCGCACAGGAACAGGAAGATACCGATTATGCAACATGAACTTATCGACGTACTGATAGTTGAAGACGAGAACGAACTGGCGCAACTGCACGCAGAGCTGATCGGCAAACATCCGCGTCTTAGACTGGTGGGGATTGCCTCGTCGCTGGCGCAAGCGCAGGTTGAGCTTGAAAGTAAACAGCCGCAGCTGATGTTGCTGGATAACTACCTGCCGGACGGGAAAGGCATCACCCTTATCAGTAACCCGATGCTCGCCCGCGCCAACTGTTCGGTGATTTTCATCACCGCCGCCAGCGATATGGACACCTGCAGCCAGGCCATTCGTAACGGGGCGTTTGATTACATCCTGAAGCCGGTTTCCTGGAAGCGGCTCAGCCAGTCGCTGGAGCGTTTTGTGCAGTTTGCTGAGCAACAGCGGGTCTGGAAGATTGTTGACCAGCAGAACGTCGATTCTTTATATCAGCTACAGGCGAAAAACTACCGCCAGGACAACGGCAGCAAAGGCATTGAGGAAAATACGCTGGCGCGGGTGCAGGCGCTGTTTAACGACAAGGCGACGCACTGTTTTACGGTGGATGAGGTGGTGAGTGAAACGGGTCTGAGTAAAACCACCACCCGGCGCTATCTGGAGCATTGCGTGGAGGCAGGTTTTCTGACGGTGGAGATGCTGTACGGCAAGATTGGGCATCCGCGGAGGATGTATAAACGTAGTGCGGTTTGAAGAAAAGTTCCCTCTCCCTGTGGGCTGAGGGATCCCCAGTAATATGGTCATGCCACCATGACCA
>NZ_JACASJ010000011.1:0-75498 GCF_013391025.1 Enterobacter sp. SECR19-1250
AACCTGCGACCAATTGATTAAAAGTCAACTGCTCTACCAACTGAGCTAACGACCCCTTGCGGGATTTTTCTTCGAAGTGGTGGGTCGTGCAGGATTCGAACCTGCGACCAATTGATTAAAAGTCAACTGCTCTACCAACTGAGCTAACGACCCACTTTTACGCTGCTTTCACGTTGTTTGATATCCCGTGGCAACGGCGGCATATATTACTGATTTAAGAATTCTGCGCAACAAAAATTTCGATGAAGATCACTTAACTGCTTAGTAATCATGCTGCACGACCAGAAATAACGCGATTTCTGGTCATGCGATAATCATCCCATCGAACTCAGACGTTTTTGCGCCTGTTTGGCCCCTTCCGTGCCCGGGAATTTTGCAACCACCTGCTGATAAACCGCTTTGGCTTTCGCAGTGTCACCTTTGTCCTGCATGATCACGCCGACCTTAAACATCGCATCAGGCGCTTTTGGCGATTTCGGGTAATTTTTCACCACAGAAGCGAAATAAAACGCCGCATCGTCTTTTTTACCCTTGTTGTAATTCAACTGACCCAGCCAGTAATTTGCGTTTGGCTGGTAAGTGGAATCCGGGTACTTCTTAACGAAGTTCTGAAACGCAACGATAGCATCATCCTGGCGCGATTTATCCTGTACCAGTGCAATGGCCGCGTTGTAATCCGTATTCGCGTCACCGCTCTGCACAGGCGCCCCTGTCGCAGCAGAGGCATCGGCTGAAGGCGCTGGCGCGTCTGTGGCCGCTCCGCTTTGATCGCCCGCTGCTGGTTGCGCTGCTGCCCCCCCGCTGCTCAGGCTATCAATCTGCAGCAAGATCTGCTTTTGACGTTCCACAACCTGGTTAAGCTGATACTGGCTCTCCTGAATCTGACCACGGAGGGAGTCGATATCAGTTTGGTTATCGGAAAGTTGTTGCTGGAGTTGGGTTAAAAGCTGACTGTGAGCGTTAGAGATACGCTCGAGTTGAGTGACCCGGTCTTCCACCGAGCCTGAGCCGACACTACTGATTGGTGCCTGAGCAAAAGCGGCCCAGGGGGCCGCTATTCCAACCAGTAACGACAGACTCAACAGATGATGTCTGAAGTTACTGCTCATGCAATTCTCTTAGTAAACCAGTACGGCACGACGGTTTTTGGCGTACGCCGCTTCGTCATGACCCAGTACTGCAGGTTTTTCTTTACCGTAAGAAACGATGGAGATCTGGTCAGCAGAAACGCCTTTACCCTGCAGGTACATTTTAACAGCGTTAGCACGACGTTCACCCAGGGAGATGTTGTACTCTGGAGTACCACGTTCGTCCGCGTGACCTTCTACGGTGACTTTGTAAGACGGGTTGCTACGCAGGAAGTTAGCGTGAGCATCCAGCATCGCAGCGAAGTCAGAACGGATGTCGTATTTATCCAGATCGAAGTAAACGATGTTGTTCTGCTGCAGCTGCTGCATCTGAAGACGCGCTTGCTCTTCAGAGGACATGTTGCCATTGCCGTTCGCGTCCATACCGGTGCCGGCACCCATCATGCCTTCGCCGCTCTGGTCATTGCTGGCGTTCTTGTTAGAAGAACACGCTGCGATTGCCATTACAGGCAGAGCGATCATCAGCCCCTTCAGCACTTTGTTCAGTTGCATTTCTATGATTCCTTTAGTAATCAATTAATTATTATTTACAGATACGGCGACCAGGCAGGGGATTTTACCTGTCCATCAGTTGCCGGAATACGCGCTTTGAAACGCCCATCTGTAGAAACCAGATTCAGCACAGATCCCATCCCCTGAGAAGAGCTGTAGATTACCATAGTGCCGTTAGGTGCCAGACTTGGCGTTTCATCCAGGAACGTTGACGACAGAACTTGGACGCCACCCGCTACCAGATCTTGTTTGGCAATGTGCTGCTGCCCACCGTTGGAGCTGACCATTACCATAAATTTACCGTCGCTGCTCACATCTGCGTTCTGGTTCTGAGAGCCTTCCCAGGTGATACGCTGCGGAGCCCCGCCGTTGATGTTCACTTTATAGATTTGTGGACGGCCTGCCTGGTCAGAGGTAAACGCCAGGTTCTGGCTGTCCGGGAACCATGATGGTTCCGTGTTGTTGCTGCGACCATCCGTCACCTGACGGATCTGACCAGAACCAATGTCCATCACGTACAGGTTCAGGCTACCGGTTTTGGACAGCGCAAAGGCCAGCTTAGAGCCGTCCGGCGAGAACGAAGGCGCACCGTTGTGACGTGGGAACGACGCCACCTGACGAACAGCACCGTTAGCCAGCGTCTGAATAACCAGCGCAGAACGACCGCTTTCGAAGGTCACGTAAGCCAGTTTAGACCCGTCCGGAGACCAGGCTGGAGACATCAGCGGCTGAGAAGAGCGTTTCACCAGGAACTGGTTGTAACCGTCGTAGTCAGAGACGCGCAGCTCATACGGGAACTGGCCGCCGTTGGTCTGTACCACATAGGCGATACGGGTACGGAACGCACCTTTAATACCGGTCAGTTTTTCGAATACCGCATCGCTGGCAGCGTGAGCCGCATAGCGCAGGTACTGTTTAGTGACCTTGTAAGAGTTCTGAGCCAGAACGGTACCCGGTGCACCGCCGGTATCCACCAGCTGCCAGGCCACGTTGTAAGAGCCGTCCGGGTTAGGGGTAACCTGACCCACAACCACGGCATCAATGCCCAGTGCAGACCACGCGGCAGGCTGAACTTCCTGCGCGCTACCCGGCTGCTGAGGCAGACGAGAACGATCTAACGGGTTGAATTTACCGCTGTTACGCAGGTCAGCTGCCACGATGCCGCCGGCATCTTCAGGCGCCGCACCAGGGCCAGCCCACTGGAATGGAACTACACCGATTGGGCGTGCCGAGTCCACCCCCTGGGTGATCTCGATACGTACTTCTGCGTGCAGTACAGCTGCCCACAGCATTAAGAAACTAAATGCTACACGTAATGCCTGCTTCATCATATCTCCCTTATCTGGGTAACCTTACCCACGATAATTTAGCAGAATGTTAACAAACCCAAATAGACAAAACTACTAAACCCTGTGACTAAACCTGGTCTATTTTTCCCCGTTTGCACGGGGAAAATGTAACTTAAGGTTTGAAGTCCAGCGGTGCATTTTTAAAGACTTCGTAGACTGCCTGAGACGGTGGTTTAGGCATCTTCGCCTGACGTGCTGCAGCCTGAGCTGCAGTACACAAAGCGGGATCCCCACCTTCAGACTTAATATCAAGAAGCATGCCGTCCGGCGCCAGTTTTATACGCAGCGTACACGTTTTACCGGTATAGGAAGACGCATCATAGAATCGGCTTTCGATAGCGGATTTAATCTGCGCAGCATAGCCATTGATTTCAGCCCCTGTCGCACCGTTACTCTTAGTGTTACCACTTCCTGTCGGTGCTGCGTTGTTTCCTTTCGCCCCACCGCCTGTTTTCGGCGCATTCTTACCGGAACTGAGATCGCCCAGCAGATCGTCAACGCCCGCAGCGGCAGCGGCTTTCTCTGCAGCAGCCTTTTTCGCTGCAGCTTTTTCAGCAGCCGCTTTTTTATCGGCAGCAGCCTTCTCAGCTGCAGCTTTTTTGTCGGCAGCCGCTTTCTCGGCGGCAGCTTTCTTCTCCGCAGCCGCTTTTTCAGCAGCGGCGGCTTTTTCTGCGGCAGCTTTCTCGGCAGCAGCGGCTTTCTTCGCAGCCTCGGCAGCCGCTTTCTTCTCGGCTTCCTGAGCCGCTTTTTTCGCGGCTTCGGCTTCCGCTTTCTTCTGAGCATCAGCAGCGGCTTTTTTCGCGGCTTCCGCTTCCGCTTTCTTCTGAGCATCAGCGGCGGCTTTCTTCGCGGCTTCCGCTTCCGCTTTCTTCTGGGCGTCGGCAGCGGCTTTCTTCGCCGCTTCTGCCGCTAATTTCACCTGGGCATCAGCCTGTGCTTTGGCATCCGCTGCGGCTTTCGCTGCCGCCTCTTCCGCCTGCTTTTGCTGTTCCTGGGCTTTCTTCGCGGCCTCTTCGGCTTGCTTCTGCTGTTGTGCCTGCTCTTTCGCGGCTTCCTGCGCCTGCAAACGTTCTTTCTCAAGCTGCTTCAGACGTTCCTGCTCGGCGGCCTGCTTTTCACGCAGTTCCTCCGCTTGCTGTTGCGCCTGTTTTTCTCGCTGCTCTTCAGCCCGTTTTGCACTCGCCTGCTGCTGTTGCTGACGGTTATAGTTCTGCACGACCGCACCGGGATCCACCATGACGGCGTCGATAGAAGAACCGCCACCGCCGCCTGATGCATCAATATGCTCGTCGAACGAACTCCAGATCAGCCCTGCAAAAAGGATCACATGCAGCACTGCGGAGACGATTATCGCTCGCTTAAGCTTGTCGTTCTGTTCGGTTGCCTTTGACACTATCGGTTCCCAAAAACTACGCGGATGATCAAATAGGCTGAGTCATTAAGCCGACAGACTTAACACCCGCACTATGTAGCAAGTTCAGCGCTTTAATAATTTCATCGTAAGGCACGTCTTTCGCACCACCGATTAAGAAGACCGTTTTCGGATTTGACTCCAGGCGTCGTTGCGCTTCAGCAATCACCTGCTCCGGCGGTAGTTGATCCATACGATCTTTCTCTACCACGACGCTGTATTGCCCTACGCCGGAAACCTCAATGATGACCGGAGGATCGTCATTGGTGCTTACCGCCTGTGATTCTGTCGCATCCGGCAGATCAACTTCCACGCTCTGGGTAATGATGGGCGCTGTCGCCATAAAGATCAGCAGCAACACCAGCAGTACGTCCAGCAGCGGAACGATATTGATTTCGGACTTGAGCTCGCGACGACCTCGTCCACGCGATCTGGCCATGGTTTACCCCTTGTTGCTCTCGGTGCTGGTAAACGCCTGACGGTGCAGAATCGCGGTGAACTCTTCCATGAAGTTGTCGTAGTTCAGTTCCAGTTTATTCACGCGCTGGTTCAGACGGTTGTAAGCCATCACCGCCGGGATTGCCGCAAACAGACCGATAGCGGTTGCAATCAGTGCTTCTGCAATACCCGGTGCAACCATCTGCAACGTCGCCTGCTTCACTGCGCCCAGCGCGATAAAGGCATGCATGATCCCCCACACCGTACCAAACAGGCCGATATACGGGCTGATGGACCCCACCGTTCCCAGGAAAGGAATGTGCGTTTCAAGATTTTCCAGCTCGCGGTTCATGGAGATACGCATCGCACGCGAGGCCCCTTCCACCACCGCTTCAGGTGCATGGCTGTTCGCGCGATGCAGACGGGCAAACTCTTTGAATCCGCTGTAGAAAATTTGTTCGGAGCCAGCGAGACTATCGCGACGACCCTGACTTTCCTGATACAGACGGGACAGTTCGATACCCGACCAGAACTTATCTTCAAACGCTTCCGCTTCACGGCCAGCCGCATTGAGAATACGCGTTCTCTGGATGATGATGGCCCAGGATGCGATTGAAAAACCAATCAAAATCAGCATGATAAGTTTAACCAGAAGGCTTGCCTTCAGGAACAAATCAAGGATATTCATGTCAGTCACTGCTTAAACTCCGCGACAATAGACTTAGGAAGCGCACGAGGCTTCATTATGGTTGGATCAACACAGACAATCAGTACTTCAGCTGAGTTCAGTACGGTGTTCTCTGCATTGACTATCCGCTGCGTGAAAACCAGCGAGGTTCCGCGCATTGATGTAATTTCAGTTTGGACTTCGAGCATATCGTCGAGTCTGGCAGGCGCAAAATACTCAAGCGTCATCTTGCGTACCACAAAGGCAACTCGCTCAGCCAACAGTACCTGTTGACTAAAGTGATGATGGCGCAGCATCTCTGTGCGTGCCCGTTCATAAAAAGCAACGTAGCTGGCGTGGTAAACCACACCACCGGCATCGGTATCTTCGTAATAGACACGAACCGGCCATCGAAACAGCGTTGTATTCACTTTACATCCCGGTAATGCAACAAAATTTTATGCTTTAAACTTCGCTACTATACGCGCGGGAATGATGGTTTGGAATGGGAGAAAGTAAACGGAGAGTAAATTTTTATGGGCTCGGGTAAGCCCATATGGTTAACGGACATTTCTTATTCAGAAGAAGAAGAAAATCAATCCAGCAAGCAGCACGATATCGGCAATAAGCGGGCAGAAAATGCCCTGCCAGTGAATCGCTTTCGGACGAAAGCCTACGCCGTGGATCACACCTGCGCACACCGCCCACATAATGAGAAAGCCGTGCCAGATCTCAAGCTCGCTGGTCTTCGCTGCAAAACGCGAAGGGTCCCAGAAGATACACCCTGCCAGCAGTAATGCCATCACTAAAGAAAGCGCCCGTAACGGGCGCTTATCCATTACCGCATATAACGTTGCGATAATCTTCATTAGTGTTTTTCTTCACCTGCTTTGGTCGCTTCAACGTGCTCAAGCGCCAGGGCAGTGATGACACCAAAAGCACAGGCAAGAAGCGTCCCTAAAATCCATGCGAAATACCACATATTCAGCTCCTTACTTAGTACATAGAGTGGGTGTTGCTTTCGATATGTTCTTTAGTGATACGACCGAACATTTTCCAGTAACACCAGATGGTGTAGGCCAGAACAATCGGAACGAACACGCAAGCAACATAAGTCATTAAGTTCAGCGTCATATGGCTGGAGGTTGCATCCCACATGGTCAGGCTAGCATTCAGCATGGTGCTGGATGGCATCACGAATGGGAACATAGCGATACCTGCAGTCAGGATGATGCACGCCAGCGTCAGTGATGAGAACACGAACGCCAGAGCGCCTTTTTCCAGACGAGACGTCAGAACCGTCAGCAGCGGCAGCAACACACCCAACGCCGGAATAGCCCACAGCACAGGCATCGCGTTGAAGTTCACCAGCCATGCACCGGCCTCACGCGCCACTTCTTTGGTCAGCGGGTTAGACGGCGCGACGTGGTTAATCGCAGACGTCACCACGTAACCATCAATACCGTAGACCACCCAAACACCTGCCAGCGCGAAGCAGACCAGTGTGATCAGGGCAGCAACCTGAGCCGTTGCACGAGAACGCAGATGCAGCTCACCAACAGTACGCATCTGCAGATAGGTTGCGCCCTGGGTGATGATCATCGCCACACTGACTACGCCTGCCAGCAGACCAAACGGATTCAGCAGCTGGAAGAAGTTACCGGTGTAGTAAAGACGCATGTACTCGTCCATGTGGAACGGTACACCCTGCAGCAGGTTACCGAATGCCACACCAATCACCAGCGGTGGAACGAAGCTACCAATGAAGATGCCCCAGTCCCACATGTTACGCCAGCGGGTGTCTTCAATCTTGGAACGGTAGTCGAAACCGACCGGACGGAAGAACAAAGACGCCAGAACCAGAATCATCGCCACGTAGAAACCGGAGAACGCAGCCGCGTAAACCATCGGCCAGGCAGCAAACAGCGCGCCGCCAGCGGTGATCAGCCACACCTGGTTACCGTCCCAGTGCGGGGCGATGGAGTTGATCATGATTCGACGCTCGGTGTCATTACGACCGAGGAAACGGGTGAGCATCCCCACCCCCATGTCGAAACCATCCGTGACAGCAAAACCGATCAGCAGAACACCGATCAACAGCCACCAGATAAAACGCAATACTTCATAATCGATCATTTGATGACTCCTGTCTTAGCGTGCCGGCTGAGTAGTCACACCGGACTGCTCGTAGTGATAGCGACCGGTTTTCAGGCTGCTTGGGCCAAGGCGCGCGAACTTGAACATCAGGAACAGTTCAGCCACCAGGAACAGGGTGTAGAGACCACAGATCAGCAGTATTGAGAAGATCAGATCGCCTGCTGTCAGCGAGGAGTTGGCCACCGCCGTTGGCAGCACCTCACCAATCGCCCATGGCTGACGTCCATACTCCGCAACAAACCAGCCGGACTCAATTGCGATCCACGGCAGCGGGATAGCATACAGCGCCGTACGCAGCAGCCATTTTTTCTCGCCGATGCGGTTACGAATCACAGACCAGAAGGACGCCGCAATGATCAGCAGCATGATGATGCCGCAGCCTACCATGATACGGAATGCAAAGTAGAGTGGCGCTACGCGTGGAATAGAGTCTTTGGTTGCCATCTGGATCTGCGCTTCCGTCGCGTCGGAGACGTTCGGGGTATAGCGTTTCAGCAGCAGACCGTAGCCCAGATCTTTCTTCACGTCGTTGAACTGGTCACGAACGGCCTGGTCGGTAGAACCGGCACGCAGCTGTTCCAGCAGAGCGTAGGCTTTCATACCGTTACGGATACGGCCTTCGTGCTGCTCCATCAGCTCTTTCAGACCCGTCACCTGTTTGTCAACAGAACGGGTAGCGATGATACCCAGCGCATAAGGAATTTGAATGGCGAAGCGGTTTTCCTGGGCGTCCTGGTCCGGAATACCGAACAGGGTAAAGGCAGCCGGGGCCGGTTGGGTTTCCCATTCAGCTTCGATTGCGGCGAGCTTGGTTTTCTGTACGTCACCCATTTCATAACCGGATTCATCACCCAGCACGATAACGGAGAGGATGGCAGCCATACCGAAGCTTGCAGCGATAGCAAAGGAACGTTTAGCGAAGGCGAAGTCACGACCACGCAGCATATAGTAGGAGCTGATGCCCAGAATGAACATCGCGCCGCACACATAGCCAGAGGCCACGGTGTGGACGAATTTAACCTGAGCAACCGGGTTCAGGACCAGCTCGGCAAAGCTGACCATCTCCATACGCATGGTTTCGAAGTTGAAATCAGACGCAATCGGGTTCTGCATCCAGCCGTTTGCCACCAGGATCCACAGCGCGGACAGGTTAGACCCTAATGCCACCAGCCAGGTCACCGCCATATGCTGGACTTTGCCCAGACGGTCCCAGCCGAAGAAGAACAGACCTACAAAGGTGGATTCGAGGAAGAAGGCCATCAGACCTTCAATGGCCAGCGGCGCACCGAAGATATCCCCTACATAGTGGGAATAATATGACCAGTTGGTCCCGAACTGGAACTCCATGGTCAAACCGGTAGCCACGCCCAGAGCGAAGTTGATACCAAACAACTTGCCCCAGAACTTGGTCATATCTTTATAAATCTGTTTGCCGGACAGAACGTATACCGTTTCCATGATGGCCAGCAGGAACGCCATACCGAGCGTCAGCGGCACAAACAGGAAGTGGTACATCGCGGTCAAGGCAAACTGTAAGCGCGACAGTTCGACTACGTCTAACATTATGACTCCTTGCTCATCGCATGAAGACTCCGAGAGTGAACCCCAGGAAAAGGATCCACACGCATGCCCCAATACAAAGTTATCTGCTCCCCTTCTTCGTTGCCTATTCTCTACAGAATGAAAAAGCAGTGATGAAAGGTTACAAATACGTTAATAAAAAACTCAAATTGGTCCCGCAAATATAATACGCTGCAAAACCCTTACAATAAACAGGTTTTTATTGAATCATATTTACGTTTTTCGACGGCGATCAATTTATAGCAAAATTACCACTTTTCGACCATTTTGATCGGGGACAATTTAGCGCTTTTAAGCACCTTTTTCCAAGGATTAAACTTTGATTTAAATCAAAAACAACGACCGATGTTAACTATGTTTAAACGCGGTAAGAATGGTAAAAACCATGTTAACGATATGTGCATACAAAGCTGTGATTGGTTATCGAAGAAGGGAAAAAATATAAACAGAAGTGATTTTAATTAACGCAAAAGAAAAACACCTTTTCGACGCGGGGCAATCTTTAAAGCGTAGTCGGGCCAGGTTATTT
Organism: Enterobacter sp. SECR19-1250; assembly: GCF_013391025.1. Classification (NCBI taxonomy): domain Bacteria; kingdom Pseudomonadati; phylum Pseudomonadota; class Gammaproteobacteria; order Enterobacterales; family Enterobacteriaceae; genus Enterobacter; species Enterobacter sp. SECR19-1250. The sequence goes on from NZ_JACASJ010000011.1 coordinate 9,773, forward strand.
TTCCAGAGTTTGACTGCAACCCTTCGAAATTACATTTAATTTACTTTTCGCGCTCTATAAGTTAACACCGTAGCGTGACTATTTAATGAAAAAAGGCTGCACCTGGCAGCCTTTTTTCGTTTTTCAGGCAAGAAGAATGCTAAAGGTTCGTGACTGCCCCGGTCTGAACGTGCCGGTAATCCCCTGCTCTTTACGATCATCCAGTAACCGTTCATTCAGGTCCGTTTCGCCGCACCGTTTCAACGCCGGGTTAACGGATAACGTCGTCTCGCAGACGCTGGACTCCGAAGGGTTGAACAGGCGAAGAATAAGTTCATCCCGATCTTCCGCTTTTTTGAGCGCGCTGAGCACGCATCCCGTCGGGGAAAGCGCCAGCAGACTGTAACTTTCCGGCGTGGTGAACGACGCACGGTTTAATTTCATCGCATCCCAGGGGATCTTGTTATAGCACTGCACCGGCGTTAACCACGCCTTAGCCTGCTGCGTGACGCCCGAGCTTTCAGGGGTGCCACTGAAACTGAACAGGCTAAAACGGCAGGTTAACGGACCACGCATCTGGGAATCCGGGACGGGCATCTTGATCCCCGAAGGTCTGCCAGGGCGCAACAGCAAATCTTCTTTTCCGAGTAACCCCACGCCGCGCAGCAGAGTCAGCGCAAAGGCTTTTTTGGTATCGCCCACCACTTCAAATTCACGTAGTCCTTCTGTAAACAGCGCAAGCCCGTTTCGCTTTTCCTGCAGCACGGCATAGTTGAGCAAATTCCAGACAGGAACGGGCGCTTCTTTCCAGCCCTCTTCCTGCCAGCGTTGCATCGCAGCGTCCTGCACGGGGCGAGTAATGGTGCCAAACTGCGTATCCGCGAGCACGTGCTGAGTCGTAAACGGTGTGGGGATCAGCACCCGAACGCGGTGGTCATCCGCCTGGTTATCCAGACGCACCGCCACATCAATACGTCTGCTGTTGTGGCTGAGCGTAATGTCAAATGCCACCTCAAGAGAACCCTTTCGCTGACGTGCAGCGCGTTCAGAGAGGTTTGCCGGTACAGCAATACGGTGGCGGATCACCGCCCTGCTCTGCCAGGCTTCGTGTATGACGTCAACCTGATGCTCGCCCTGTGCCGAAGTGAGCCTCCACTCTTCCCGTGAAGGCGAGTAGTCGTACTCATCGCCATCATCCGAACTCTCTTCAATCTCCAGTACCCGGTCGTAAATCAGGCCGGTTTCTTTGTCGCGCAGACGCAGCGTACCGTCGTCGTTTATATCAATCTGCCAGAAGGCGTTTTCCAGTAAGGCACCGGTGTTTTGCGCCGGAGAGAGCACCTTTCCGGCTACGTGCGGTTCAATAAACAGCGTACGGTAGCCCATCGATGGCAGGATCTGGCTGAGCTGGATATCAAACTCCATAAACGGTTCGTAGTTACCGTAATGGACAATCTGCCGGTCAATGAGACCAGGGTCGAGCTCGCGCGCGCTGCGAATGAAATACGGGATCTCGTTGCCTTTCTCATCACGCAGACGAAACTGGCTGGCGCGCAGCCGAATCGTGGTGTTCATCACCTCTTCACGCGGCCAGGGCATCAGGTTGAACATCACCAGCTTATCGGCGTCGGATTGCGGCATGTTGTCGACAATCTTGCGCATATAGAAGCGCACCAGGTTGTCTGCCATGTCCTCCGCCAGCTCAAAGCGGGAGACAATCTCGCGATGCACCTTGTCGCTGCAGCAGCAGCCGATGCTGTCATGGGCGTGATTCTTGAGGATCTCTTTCCACATTTTCTCCAGCAGACCGTGGTGATAGTCGAAACCGAGAGTCCAGGCAAGCGTCGCCAGCGGCTCAAGCACGTTGACGATTTTATTCTCGATACGCGCATGGGCGATTTTAATATCCATGCGCGTGGAGCCGATTGTCCGGTGCACGCGCATGTATTTCCCGTCGATAAACTCCCCTTTCAGCGTCGCCAGTTCATCGCGCCGCGCCTCAATATGGTCAAACACCTCCTCGAAGCGGCTCATCACAAACTGACGTTGCGGATAGATTTCACGAAGCTTCTCCATCACCGCAAAAAGGTTCTGCTGCAGCGGCATCTGGTCGTGGCCGTTGGGCAGCAAAATCTCTTTGGTGACAGAGGCGTTTTCCAGGACCTCGAAATAACTGTCGAGCCGTTTTCGTAGCCCGGCCTCATCCTCAGGTAAGTACTTACCAATCGCATAGCCCAACGGCAGCACCTGTGCCGTCACTTCACTGCCGTCCTGGCTCTGCCAGAGAAATTCGGTTTTATCGGTACCGTGTCGTTCAGAACAGCCGCGCCAGAACATCGTGCGGGTAATGCCAAACCCGTTATAAATATGCGGAAGCTGGCCTGACATCCCAAACGAATCCGGCAGATAACCGATCATCATCGGCTCGCCGAACGCCATACAGTCGCGAATACCGTACATCAGGTTGCGGACAATCGACTCGCCGCTGACGATCGTGGTATCGGTCTGGGTATACCACGGGCCGATAATCAATTTTCCGCGCTCGACAAGCGCCTTCACCCGCGAGCGGTTTTCGGGCTTGACGGCAAAGTAATCCTCCAGCACTGCCGTCTGTCCGTCGAGAACGTAATATTTATAGGCCTCGTCCTGCTCCAGACGGGTCAGGATCTCTTCCATATTATTGACCAGAAGAATACGCGACTCTTCGGTGGTGAAGTACCACTCACGGTCCCAGTGCATATGCGGCGTGATATGAACGCGAGATACAGCTTTCATCTTCGTTTCCTGTGTTGTGCGTTTTACGGTATGGCGTCTTCAGTGATGTATTTGCCCGTTTTGACCGCCTGACGTCGCCAGAGCAGCAGAATAAATGTGGAGATAGCGGTCCCCACCAGCGCCGCACCAAACCAGCCTGCCGCTGCAACCACACCGCTCAGCCCTGCATCATGAAGTAAAAAGAGCGAGAAAATGCCTGCGCCCGGCGTGGACAGGCCGATCCCCATCGCGCCAACAATCGCCCCTGTCACCATGGAGCCCAGCACAAATGAGCCAATGACGCGGAGGGGATCTTCAATCGCCATCGGTATCGCCCCTTCGGTAATGCCCGCGAGGCCAAGCAGCCACGTTGATTTGCCGGTTTCAATTTCAAACGGTTTAAACAATCTCGGCGCCAGCATCGTTGACGCCGTCACGGTAAAGGCCGAGACCATCTTGACGGAGGCGAAAATCGCATAGGGGCCATACACCCCGTTGGCCATCGCCCCGAGGCAGAACGCGTAGGAGGCTTTGTTAACCGGCCCGCCCAAATCGAACGAACACATAAAGCCAAGGATCGCGCCCAGGAGCAGCGCATTCGCGCCAGAAAGACCATTGAGCCAGGCGGTGAGCGCGTTGTTTATCCAGGCCACCGGTTCGCCGATCACAAACAGCATCAGGCTGCCTGCGCCCAGCACGCCAATAACCGGATAAAGATAAAAGGTTAAGAAGCCGTTGAAGCGGCTACTGAGGTGAATGTGATTTTTCACCCAGCGCATCAGGTAGCCCGCAATCAGCCCGCCTGCGATGGCCCCCAGAAAACCGGAACCAATCATATTGGCAGCCAGACCGGCAGCGAAACCCGGCGTCAGCGCCGGTTTATCCGCCAGTGAATAAGCGGTATACGCCGCCAGAACGGGAACCATCAGCATGCCAAGCATGCCGCCGCCAAGCTTGCGGTACATCCACAGCCACGAATTTTCCTGATCGAACAAGTGCTGCAGCCCCAGAATTTGCGCCAGCAATACCGACACGGCCAGCACCGTACCGCCAGCAACAATCAACGGCACCGCAAAGGAGATGCCGCTCAGGAGCGCCTGCTTGAGCTCGGTTTTGACACTCTTTTTTGTTTCAGTATCGACGGGCGCATGCCGCGCAGCGTCGGCAGGCTTTAACGCCAGCGCGCGTTCTATTAACGCTTCAGCATGACGTAGTGGTTCCGCAACGGGTACGGAAACGGTGGGGATCCCCGCAAAGCGTTCACTCTCTTTGATCGCCACTTCTGCGGCAAAGATACATGCTCTGGCCTCCTGCAGTTGCTGCGAGGTGAGGCGCCCCTCAATGCCGTTCGCCCCCTGCTTTTCCACCACCACGTTGACGCCCATCCTGCGTCCCGCTTTTTCCAGGTACTCCGCCGCCATATAGGTGTGGGCAATCCCGGCCGGGCAGGCGGTAACGCAGACAATAGTCGGGGCACTCTCCTGGATGGCGTCGGCCTGCTCCCCGGGTGCGGCGTCCAGCGCGGTCAGCACACCTTCTGCCGTGGTCGCCGCCATTACGCGGGCCCTGAGATCGTCATCCGCCAGGCGAGACGTGAGCGCCGTTAACACCTCAATATGCGTTGATCCGGCTTCCGCCGGAGGGATCGCGAGCAGGAAAATGAGCGTGACCTCTTCCGGCCCGTCCACCCCTTCCCATTCCAGCGGTTCGCACAGCGTTGCGACGGCAAAAGCCGCCTCTTTTACCGTGGCCGATTTGCCATGGGGGACAGCCAGCCCCTCACCCAGCGCGGTTGGGCCAAGCGATTCCCGTTGAAAAACGTCCACCAGAAAAGCCTCGGCGTCAGTGATTTTGCCCAGCGCCTCCAGCCGCATCGCGAGCTGACGTATTGCCTCATCACGGCGGGTAAACTGCGCCTGAACGCAGACAGCACGCGGATCGGTCAGGGTCGTCAGGTTCATAGAGATCCTCACAGTTGCATCGTTATAGTCTGCGAAGGATTGTGGCAGAGCGGATAATACATTTATGTGATCATTTTCACTAACATCAACATTTATATTTAAGTTGTATTATTTACAAATCATTAGTTGAATGCATAATTCTCAGAAAAGGTATTAATCAGGCGCGATAAAATGGGCAATAAACCGCGATACCGGCAGATAGCGGATGTCTTCCGCGAAAAAATTAACGCCGGAGAATTAAAACCGGGTGACGCGCTACCAACGGAATCCAGCCTTCAGGAGGCGTTTAGCGTCAGCCGCGTCACCGTCCGGCAGGCCCTGAAACTGCTTGCCGACGAACAGATCATCGAAAGCATCCAGGGCAGTGGTTCATATGTGAAAGAGGAGCGGGTCAATTACGACATTTACCAGCTCACCGGCTTTTACGAAAAACTGGCGGATCGCAACGTTGATACGCACAGCGACGTTAAAATTTTTGAAGTGGTAAAAGCCGATACAAGACTCGCTGCTACGCTGGCAATTGGCGAGGATGATAAGGTCTGGCACGTCAAGCGCGTACGCTTCATCAAGCAGAAGCCGGTAAACCTGGAAGAAACCTGGATGCCGCTGGCGATGTTCCCCGACCTCACCTGGGAAGTGATGGAAAAGTCGAAATACCACTACGTTGAACAGATCAAAAAGCTGGTCATCGATCGCAGTGAACAGGAGCTGGTGCCGGTCATGCCCTCAGAAGAGGCGATTGCCGCGCTGGCGCTCGATCCGGCAAAACCGATCCTGGAAAAAGTCTCCCGCGGTTTCCTGAAAGATGGCCGGGTTTTCGAATACAGCCGCAACGTGTTCAATACCGACGATTACAAATTCACCCTCGTGGCGAAACGCAGGCAATAAAAAAGGCCGCTTTACAGCGGCCAACCATGTCGAAACGGACATTTTTTATTTCAACGCGCCCCTTTCAGGGCGCAGAGAGGACTTACTTAATGATGGATTTCAGTGCTTCGCCGATATCCGCCAGGCTGCGAACGGTCTTCACGCCTGCGGCTTCCAGCGCTGCGAATTTCTCATCAGCCGTACCTTTACCACCGGCGATAATCGCGCCTGCGTGACCCATACGCTTACCTTTCGGCGCCGTCACACCCGCGATGTAACCGACTACTGGCTTGGTTACGTGTTCTTTGATGTAAGCAGCCGCTTCTTCTTCCGCGCTACCACCGATCTCACCGATCATGACGATCGCTTCGGTCTGTGGATCTTCCTGGAATAGCTTCAGGATGTCGATGAAGTTAGAGCCTGGGATTGGGTCACCGCCGATGCCCACACAGGTGGACTGGCCGAAGCCGTAGTCGGTGGTCTGCTTAACCGCTTCATAGGTCAGCGTACCGGAACGGGAAACGATACCCACTTTGCCCGGCTTGTGAATGTGACCTGGCATGATGCCGATTTTGCATTCGCCTGGGGTGATCACGCCTGGGCAGTTCGGGCCGATCATGCGCACGCCCGCTTCGTCCAGCTTCACTTTCACGGTCAGCATATCCAGCGTCGGGATACCTTCAGTGATGGTGATGATCAGTTTGATGCCTGCGTCGATCGCTTCCAGAATGGAGTCTTTGCAGAACGGTGCCGGAACGTAGATAACGGTCGCGGTTGCGCCCGTCGCTTCTACGGCTTCACGCACGGTGTTGAACACCGGCAGGCCCAGGTGTGTGGTGCCACCTTTACCTGGTGTTACACCGCCAACCATCTGCGTACCGTAGGCAATCGCCTGCTCGGAGTGGAAAGTCCCCTGGCTACCGGTGAAGCCCTGGCAGATAACCTTGGTATCTTTATTGATTAAAACTGACATTATTTCCCCTCCACTGCGGCAACAACCTGCTGAGCTGCATCCGTCAGACTTTTCGCTGCAATAATATTCAGGCCGCTGTCAGCCAGTTTTTTCGCGCCGAGTTCAGCGTTGTTACCTTCAAGACGCACAACAACCGGAACGTTAACGCCCACTTCTTCTACCGCGCCGATGATGCCGTCTGCGATCAGGTCGCAACGTACGATACCGCCGAAGATGTTCACCAGAACGGCTTTCACGTTGTCGTCAGAGAGAATGATTTTGAACGCTTCGGTTACGCGCTCTTTGGTTGCGCCACCGCCTACGTCGAGGAAGTTCGCTGGCTCGCCGCCGTGCAGCTTAACGATGTCCATGGTGCCCATCGCCAGGCCCGCACCGTTAACCATGCAGCCGATGTTGCCATCCAGCGCCACGTAGTTCAGTTCCCACTGAGCAGCCTGTGCTTCACGCGGGTCTTCCTGAGACTGGTCACGCATTTCGCGCAGATCCGGCTGGCGGAACAGGGCATTGCCGTCAGCACCCAGTTTGCCATCGAGGCAGATCAGATCGCCCTGAGTGGTGATCACCAGCGGGTTGATCTCGATCAGCGCCAGATCGCGCTCCAGGAAGATGGTCGCCAGACCCATGAAGATCTTGGTGAACTGCTGAACCAGTTTGCCTTCCAGACCCAGTTTGAACGCCAGCTCACGGCCCTGGTAAGGCATTGGACCTGCCAGTGGATCGATAGCCACTTTATGGATCAGGTGTGGCGTCTCTTCTGCCACTTTTTCGATTTCCACGCCGCCTTCGGTAGACGCCATGAACACCACGCGACGCGAGCTACGGTCTACCACCGCGCCCAGATACAGCTCTTTCGCGATGTCGGTTGCCGCTTCAACCAGGATCTGGTTGACTGGCTGGCCGTTCGCATCTGTCTGGTAAGTGACCAGACGCTTGCCGAGCCAATGTTCAGCAAATGCACGAATTTCTTCTTTGCTCTTAACAACCTTCACACCGCCCGCTTTACCACGGCCACCAGCGTGAACCTGACATTTAACTACCCACGGGCCGGAACCGATTTTAGATGCGGCTTCTTCTGCTTCACGCGGGGTAGTACAGGCATAACCCACCGGAGCCGGTAAGCCATACCGGGCAAACAGCTGTTTGGCCTGATATTCATGTAAGTTCATGTGTTCTATCCATCCTTCAGGGTAATCGTTATCTTCAAACCTGCAGGCCGGTGCAAGGCGTATCCGGCCTACAGGGCAGGTGATGCTAAAAGGGACTAGACGTCCAGCAGCAGACGCGTTGGATCTTCCAGCAGCTCTTTAATCGCTACCAGGAAGCCCACGGACTCGCGGCCGTCGATCAGACGGTGATCGTAAGAGAGCGCCAGATACATCATTGGCAGGATCTCCACTTTACCGTCTACCGCCATCGGACGATCTTTAATGGCGTGCATACCCAGGATCGCGCTCTGCGGCGGGTTGATGATCGGGGTAGACATCAGCGAGCCAAATACGCCGCCGTTGGTAATGGTGAAGTTACCGCCGGTCAGGTCGTCTACGGTCAGCTTGCCGTCGCGGCCTTTCACGGCCAGCTCTTTAATATTTTTCTCGATGTCGGCCATACCCAGGGTATCCACATCACGCAGAACCGGAGTCACCAGACCACGTGGCGTAGACACCGCCATGCTGACGTCGAAATAGTTGTGGTAAACCACGTCATCACCATCGATGGACGCGTTCACTTCCGGGTAGCGTTTCAGTGCTTCAACAACCGCTTTCACGTAGAAGGACATAAAGCCCAGACGGATACCGTGACGTTTTTCAAACGCGTCACCGTACTGCTTACGCAGGTCCATGATTGGCTTCATGTTCACTTCGTTGAAGGTGGTCAGCATCGCGGTGGAGTTTTTCGCTTCCAGCAGACGCTCTGCCACACGCTTACGCAGGCGAGTCATTGGCACGCGTTTTTCACTGCGCGCACCCAGAGCAGGCTGTGCTGCTGGCGCTGCCACAGGGGCTTTCGCTTCTGCCTGAGCAGGCGCTTTCGCCAGGTGTTTGTCGATGTCTTCACGGGTCAGACGACCGCCTACACCGGTACCTTTGATGGCTGCCGGGTCAAGGCTGTGTTCAGCCAGCAGGCGACGGATCGCCGGGCTGAGCGCGTCGTTGGTCTGTTCTTCCAGAGAAGCCTGCTGGCGCTGAGCCGGCGTAGAGGCTTTCTCTTCAGACTTCGCGCTGGACTCTTTGCCCGCGCTGTTGCCTTCACGCAGGCGACCCAGGATCTGGCGAGAGGTTACGGTGGTGCCTTCGTCTTCCAGCACCGCGTCCAGAACGCCATCCGCCGAAGCCGGTACTTCCAGTACCACTTTGTCAGTTTCGATTTCTACCAGCACTTCATCGCGCTTAACGGCATCGCCTGGTTTTTTATGCCAGGTAGCGACGGTCGCATCTGCTACAGATTCAGGCAGGTCGGGAACAAGAATATCTACACTACTCATTATGTATCCTTTAATTAATCGACGTTCAGCGCGTCATTGACCAGATCTTGTTGCTGCTTCTGGTGAACGGACATATACCCTACCGCCGGAGAGGCGGAGGCCGGGCGACCTGCATAACGCAGGGCAGACCCAAATGGAATCACTTCACGGAAATGATGCTGGCTGCAGTACCATGCGCCCTGGTTGAGCGGCTCTTCCTGGCACCAGACAAAATCATGCACGTGAGCGTACGGTTTCAGCGCTTCCTGCACCGCCTGGTGCGGGAATGGATAAAGCTGTTCGATACGCACGATGGCGACATCTTTCTGATCGTTCTTACGGCGCTGTTCCAGCAGGTCGTAATAAACCTTACCAGAACACATCACCACACGCTTCACAGCCTGCGGATCCAGTTCATCAATCTCACCGATGGCAGGCAGGAAGGTGCCATTCGCCAGCTCATCCAGGCTGGACACCGCCAGTGGGTGACGCAGCAGGGATTTTGGTGACATGACCACCAGCGGACGGCGCATACCGCGCAGCGCCTGACGACGCAGCATGTGGTAAACCTGAGCCGGGGTGGACGGTACGCAAACTTGCATGTTCTGCTCAGCGCAGAGCTGCAGATAACGTTCCAGGCGCGCGGAGGAGTGCTCAGGACCCTGGCCTTCATAACCATGTGGCAGGAGCATCACCAGGCCACACATACGGCCCCATTTCTGTTCGCCAGAAGAGATGAACTGGTCGATAACCACCTGAGCACCGTTGGCGAAGTCACCGAACTGCGCTTCCCAGATGGTCAGCGTACGCGGCTCTGCGGTAGCGTAACCGTATTCGAAGGCCAGCACCGCTTCTTCAGAGAGCACGGAGTCCCAGACCTTGAACTGGCCCTGACCGTTGTGCACGTGCTGCAGCGGGGTGTAGGTTGAACCGTTAGACTGGTTGTGAACTACCGCGTGGCGGTGGAAGAAGGTGCCACGGCCCGCATCTTCACCGGACAGACGAACAGGAATACCTTCGTCAACCAGCGTCGCGTAAGCCAGCGTTTCTGCACCGCCCCAGTCGAACAGCTTCTCACCTGCCGCCATAGACTGACGGTCAGCATAAATTTTTGCCACGCGAGACTGCATCTCGATGGCGTCTGGCACGGTGCTGATGCGTTTAGCCAGCTCCTGCAGGCGCTTCATCTCGACCTTGTTCGGGTAGCTCTCATCCCACTCGTGGTTGAGGTACGGCGACCAGGTAAAGGAGTGCATGTTCATCGGACGCAGCTCTTTCACCACGCACTCACCCGCATCCAGCGCGTCGCGGTAGAGGTTGACCATTTCGGTCGCATCTTCCAGCGTCGCCACTTTTTCGCTTTCCAGCTTGTCAGCGTAGATTTTGCGCGGCGTCGGGTGTTTTTTGATTTTCTGGTACATCAACGGCTGGGTTGCACTTGGCTCGTCGGCTTCGTTGTGGCCGTGACGGCGGTAGCAGAACAGGTCGATGAACACATCGCGTTTGAAGGTGTTACGGAAGTCCAGCGCCAGACGGGTCACGAAGGCGACCGCTTCCGGGTCATCCGCGTTCACGTGGAAGATTGGCGCCTGTACCATCTTGCCGATGTCGGTGCAGTAAGGGGTTGAACGCGCATCCAGTGGGTTAGACGTTGTGAAGCCCACCTGGTTGTTGATGACGATACGAACGGTACCGCCCACTTCATAACCACGCGCTTTGGACATGTTCAGGGTTTCCTGAACCACGCCCTGCCCTGTGACCGCCGCATCACCGTGAATGGTGATTGGCAGCACTTTGTTGCTGCTTGGCTCGTCCAGACGATCCAGACGCGCACGCACGGAACCGATAACTACCGGGCTGACGATCTCCAGGTGCGACGGGTTAAACGCCAGCGCCAGGTGAACCAGACCGCCTTCGGTTTCGATATCAGACGAGAAGCCCATGTGGTACTTCACGTCACCGGTGCCGAGATGTTCTTTATGTTTGCCCGCGAATTCGTCGAACAGGTCCTGCGGTTTTTTACCCAGCACGTTGACCAGCACGTTCAGACGACCACGGTGCGCCATGCCCAGTACCACTTCACGGGTACCGCTCTTGCCTGCATGACGAATCAGCTCTTTCAGCATTGGCACTAACGCATCGCCGCCTTCCAGCGAGAAGCGTTTTGCGCCCGGGAACTTCGCGCCCAGATAGCGCTCAAGCCCTTCCGCTGCGGTCAGTTCGTTCAGGAAGCGTTTTTTCTCGTCAGCCGAGAAGGTCGCGTGGCCCGCTACGGATTCGATACGCTGCTGGATCCAGCGTTTCTCTTCGGTAGAAGTGATATGCATGTATTCCGCGCCGATGGAGCCGCAGTAGGTTTGCTTGAGGGCGTCGATCAGATCGCCCAGCTTCATCGTGTCTTTACCGATGGCAAAAGAACCTACGTTAAAGCTTTCCTGGAAATCGGCCTCGGTCAGATCGTGATACGCCGGATCGAGATCCGCCACACGGTCTTGTTTCCACAGTCCCAGCGGATCGAGATTCGCATGCTGGTGACCGCGGAAGCGATAAGCGTTAATAAGCTGCAGGACTTTAACCTGCTTCGCGTTGGTGTCAGGGTCGGAAATCGCAGAAGAGTAACGTGAGGCATCCTTCGCCAGACGACGGAAATAATCACGTGTTTTGGAATGGAATTGATCCGGTTTGACTCCCGTGCCAGGCAACTGCTGGAACATGGAACGCCAGTTTGCGTCCACTGAGTCAGGATCGGTTAAGAAGTCTTCATAGAGCTGTTCTATCCAGCTCTGGTTGGCACCAGAGAGGTAAGAAGAGTCCAGCCAGGCTTTCATTGCGCCGTTCTGCATCGTGATCCCTTAAGCATTTTTATGCTTACTTTCGCCGTAGAAACTACCACGCACACCGCGTGTACGTGCCGGGGTTCACCTGCGAGCTCTTTTCATTTGGCCCGCGAAGGAACCTTTAGAAACTGTCTAGACTTCAGGGCAGTTTTTAAAGGTTTCTGCAATCTATCCCGTCTCCCTTTGGGAGAAGGTTAGGGTGAGGGGGAACAGCGCCCCCTCTCACTACTTACTTACGCACTGCGCTGCAGCAGCATCGACTTAATATGGCCGATGGCGCGCGTCGGGTTCAGCCCCTTCGGACACACACTGACGCAGTTCATGATGCTATGGCAGCGGAATACGCTGAAAGCGTCACTTAAACCTTCCAGACGACTATCGGTTTCGGTGTCGCGGCTATCGATCAGGAAGCGATAGGCAGCCAGCAGACCGGCCGGGCCGATGAACTTGTCCGGGTTCCACCAGAACGACGGGCACGACGTTGAACAACATGCACAGAGAATACACTCATACAAGCCGTCGAGTTTTTCACGCTGCTCGGGAGACTGTAAATGCTCACGAGCGGGTGGATTTTGCCCATTATTCAATAAGTAAGGTTTAATCTTCTCATATTGTGCATAGAATTGCCCCATGTCTACCACCAAATCACGCACGACCGGCAGGCCTGGCAGAGGACGGATAACAATTTTCTGGCCCGGGCGCTGCAACGCGGAAATTGGCGTGATGCAGGCCAGACCATTTTTGCCGTTCATGTTGACGCCGTCAGAGCCACACACCCCTTCACGGCAGGAGCGACGGAACGACAGTGTCGGATCTTTTTCTTTCAGCTGGATTAACGCATCCAGCAGCATCATGTCACGACCTTCTTCCGCTTCCAGCGTGTAATCCTGCATGCGCGGAGCGTCATCTACATCCGGGTTATAACGATAAACTGAGAATTCGAGTTTCATTGTCCTGTCTCCGCATTAGTAAGTACGAATCTTCGGCGGGAACGCCGGACGCAGTTTCGGTTCCATGTTCACCTGACGGCGCGTCATGGTTTCCGACTCTGGCAGATACAGGGAATGGCACAGCCAGTTTTCATCGTCACGATCCGGGAAGTCGAAGCGGCTATGCGCGCCACGGCTTTCGGTACGGAAGTTGGCCGACATCGCGGTTGCGAACGCGGTTTCCATCAGGTTATCCAGCTCAAGACACTCAACGCGCTGGGTGTTGAACTCGCTGGAAGTATCATCCAGACGGGCGTTTTTCAGGCGCTCGCGGATCGCTTTCAGTTGCTCAAGACCTTTCGCCATCGCGTCACCTTCACGGAATACCGAGAAGTTGTGCTGCATACATTCCTGCAGCGCTTTGCGGATTTCCACCGGATCTTCACCGTTACGGTTACCGTTCCAGCGGTTCAGACGCTCAAGCGATGCATCAATTTCGTCGTCAGTGGCGTCACGCAGCGCGCCCTGCTCGGCGATCGATTCCTGAAGATGCAGGCCCACCGCACGGCCAAACACCACCAGGTCCAGCAGGGAGTTGCCGCCCAGACGGTTGGCACCGTGTACGGACACACAGGCAATTTCGCCTACCGCGAACAGGCCTGGGATGACCACATCTTCGCCCTGCTCGTTCACGGTCAATGCCTGACCGGTCACTTTGGTCGGAATACCGCCCATCATGTAGTGGCAGGTAGGGATAACCGGAATTGGCTCTTTCACCGGGTCGACGTGGGCGAAGGTACGGGACAGTTCCAGAATACCCGGCAGACGGGATTCCAGTACCTCTTTACCCAGGTGGTCGAGTTTCAGCTTGGCGTGTGGACCCCATGGGCCATCACAGCCGCGACCTTCACGGATTTCGATCATGATGGAACGCGCCACCACGTCACGACCCGCCAGGTCTTTCGCATTCGGGGCATAACGTTCCATGAAACGTTCGCCGTGTTTGTTCAGCAGGTAACCGCCTTCACCACGGCAGCCTTCTGTCACCAGAACACCCGCACCGGCGATACCGGTTGGGTGGAACTGCCACATCTCCATATCCTGCACCGGCACGCCAGCGCGGATAGCCATCCCAACGCCGTCACCGGTATTGATGTGGGCGTTAGTGGTGGACTGGTAAATACGCCCTGCACCGCCGGTCGCCAGCACGGTTGCGCGCGCTTTGAAGTAGACCACTTCACCGGTTTCGATGCACAGCGCGGTACAACCGACAATCGCGCCATCGGCATTTTTCACCAGATCCAGCGCATACCACTCGGAGAAGATGGTAGTGTGGTTTTTCAGGTTCTGCTGATACAGAGTATGCAGCAGCGCGTGACCGGTACGGTCAGCCGCTGCCGCGGTACGTGCCGCCTGCTCGCCGCCGAAGTTTTTCGACTGGCCGCCAAACGGACGTTGATAGATGGTGCCATTTTCCAGACGGGAGAACGGCAGACCCATATGATCCAGCTCCAGAATCGCTTCCGGGCCAGTCTTACACATATATTCGATGGCATCCTGGTCGCCGATGTAGTCGGACCCTTTTACCGTGTCGTACATGTGCCATTCCCAGTTATCTTCATGGGAGTTACCCAGCGCAACGGTAATACCGCCCTGCGCAGATACCGTGTGGGAACGGGTCGGGAATACTTTAGAGAGCAGCGCACAGGTCTGGCCGCTCTGGGAAATTTGCAGCGCGGCGCGCATACCTGCGCCACCCGCACCAATCACAACAGCATCAAATTCTCTGACTGGCAGTTTCATTACACACCCCACACCACAACGAATCCATAAATAACGTAAACCACCAGTGCAACGACAATGGCCAACTGCAGAGGAAGGCGAATCGCCAGCGGTTTAACGTAATCGGTCAACACCTGCCACATGCCAATCCAGGCATGAATAAGAATGGAGAACAGCGCCAGCAGGGTGAACACTTTGGTGAAGGCAGATCCGAAGAACCCACTCCAGATTTCCCACGTCAGCGTGCCGCTGGTCGCGAAGAAACCGATCATATAGATGATGTAGAGGGTGAGAACGATGGCGGTAGCACGGACCAGAATGAAGTCATGTACGCCGTTGCGTCCTAATGCGGAGGCGTTGCTTACCATACGAGAACTCCTGCGAGAAGTGAAAGCACGACTGTAATCACAAATGAAATGTTAGCGGAACGTTTCCCGGCTTCGAAAGTCTCTTCCAGGTAACCAAAGTCCATCAGCATATGGCGAACACCCACCACAACGTGGTACGCCAGTGCGGTCAGAATGCCCCACATGATGAATTTCACGAAGAAGCTGTTCATGATGGCAGAGGCCTGGAGGAATCCTTCAGGAGAAGAGAGGCTGGTGCCCAGTAACCACAGCAGAATGCCTACCGCCACAAACGTAATCACACCCGATACACGGTGCAGAATGGACGCTATTGCTGTTACGGGGAACCGGATCGTTTTGAGATCCAGATTGACAGGTCTTTGTTTTTTCACATTTCTTATCATGAATTACGCCCACATGCTGTTCTTATTGTTTCCTTCCTCCGGACTGCGATGCGGGTCAGACAGCGTTCCTTTTCTATAACTGCGCGTCATGCAAAACATTGCTTCCAAATGCTAAAACGACACGTTACAACGCTGGGTGGCTCGGGATTGCAGGGTGTTCCGGAGACCTGGCGGCAGTATAGGCCGTTCACAAAATCATTACAATTAACCTACATACAGTTTGTCGGGTTTTCTCTGGAACAGTGATCAGGGTCACGATAACAACATCTTTTTAATTTTTAATCATCTGATTTGACAAATGTTAAACAATATTGTTACAAACGTCATCAGAAAAGGCATATAATGCGCAAAAGTTATGAGGTCTCTCTTTCACCTGACAAATAGTTATGTAACAGTGTGATGGTATTGACCGAAGTTATCAGGACAGTTATTAGTGATATACAGGTTTGAAAAATTCGGACTGCAAAAACGCTGATTTGCTGTTGTTTCACTGATATTTCATTCGTTTACCTGCAAGGCGCCATAGCTCTGTACCCTGGTTTGTCCTCGTGAGCTGAGCGGTAAGCCAAATAACAATCTGGTAACGGTGATTAACAGCTGAAAGCAAATCCGGTAAAGCGCAGTCTTAAGCATAAGGCGCTAAGGAGACCGTAAATGGCTGATACAAAGGCAAAACTCACCCTCAACGGTGGTGATGCTATTGAACTGGATGTGCTAAAAGGCACGCTCGGTCAGGATGTTATTGATATCCGTACGCTGGGTTCCAAAGGAATGTTCACCTTTGACCCTGGATTTACCTCTACCGCATCTTGCGAATCCAAAATCACCTACATTGACGGTGACGAAGGTATCCTGCTCCATCGCGGCTTCCCCATCGATCAGTTAGCCACCGAATCCAACTATCTGGAAGTGTGCTACATCCTGCTGAACGGCGAAAAGCCGACGCAGGCTCAGTATGATGAATTCAAAACCACCGTCACCCGTCACACCATGATCCATGAGCAGATTACCCGTCTGTTCCATGCGTTCCGTCGTGACTCTCACCCGATGGCGGTGATGTGCGGGATTACCGGTGCGCTGGCGGCGTTCTACCACGACTCCCTTGACGTGAATAACCCACGCCACCGCGATATCGCCGCGTTCCGCCTGCTGTCCAAAATGCCAACCATGGCAGCGATGTGCTACAAATACTCCATCGGTCAGCCGTTCGTGTATCCACGTAACGACCTCTCCTATGCCGGTAACTTCCTGCGCATGATGTTCTCCACGCCGTGCGAAGAGTACGAAGTGAACCCGGTGCTGGAACGCGCGATGGACCGTATTCTGATCCTGCACGCTGACCACGAACAGAACGCCTCTACCTCCACCGTCCGTACCGCAGGCTCTTCAGGTGCGAACCCGTTCGCCTGTATCGCTGCGGGCATCGCCTCCCTGTGGGGACCGGCGCACGGCGGTGCGAACGAAGCTGCACTGAAGATGCTGGAAGAGATCAGCACCGTTGAGCACATTCCTGAATTCGTGCGCCGCGCGAAAGACAAGAATGACTCCTTCCGTCTGATGGGCTTCGGTCACCGTGTGTACAAAAACTACGACCCACGTGCAACCGTGATGCGTGAAACCTGCCACGAAGTGCTGAAAGAGCTGGGCACCAAAGACGATCTGCTGGAAGTGGCGATGGAGCTGGAACACATCGCGCTGAACGACCCGTACTTCATCGAGAAGAAACTCTACCCGAACGTAGACTTCTACTCTGGCATTATTCTGAAAGCGATGGGCATTCCGTCATCCATGTTCACCGTGATCTTCGCCATGGCGCGTACCGTGGGCTGGATTGCGCACTGGAACGAAATGCACAGCGAAGGCATGAAAATCGCCCGTCCTCGTCAGCTGTATACCGGCTACGAGCAGCGTGATTTTAAGTCTGATCTTAAGCGCTAAAAGACGTGGGTGCGGCCTGATGCCCTCACCCCGCCCCTCTCCCACCGGGAGAGGGTGAAAACATTTAAAACGGTAACCTGAGGGTTACCGTTTTACTTTTTACCTCAGGCACCCGGGACACCAGTAAAACGGTTGTGAAGAGAGCGTTGTCTTCTCAATCACCCCACCGCACCGCTCGCACCTCTTCCCCGCCCGATGAAACACCTTAAAGCGGAACAGCGCCCCGTGATGCTTGTTGTCATCTACCACGCCGCGGGTGTTGTACGATAGCCGCGGAATATCCAGCAGCGCGTGAGAGAGCCTTTCCAGCTGATCATCCCTCAACTGCGACGCTTTGTGCTGCGGTGCCAGCCCGACCTCCCAGAGAATTTCGACGCGAAGGTAATTGCCTAATCCGGCCAGGAACGCCTGATCGAGCAGTAGCCCGGAAAATTGCCGGTTGCGGAATTTAGGGGATAACAGGCGGGCTTTGACATCGTTCGCCGTCAGACGCATATCCAGCACGTCCGGCCCGACCCGCTGTAAGAACGGGTGCGTAAGCAGTTGCTCCGGCGTTAACATTTCGATATCAGACGCGCTATACAGCAAAATCGCTTTATCCGCGGTTTGCAGCCTGACGCGCAGCACACGGGTGGTTTGCGGCTGCTCGTTGGCGTTAACCACCCGCCAGACGCCATAAAGCTGGTTGTGGCTGTATAACGTAAGGTTATGGGAGAAATGCGTGAGTAACGCCTTTCCCCGTGTTTCGATGTGGGTCACCGTTTGTCCCACCAGCGGTGCTTCAAACGGCTTCAGTTGAGGAAAAGCAAACCAGACGTCCGTCAGGGGTTTGCCTTTTATCGCCGCCTCGAGGCTATCCGCAGCGCGGCGGATCTCCGGGCCTTCTGGCATCTCTTTATCCTTATGATTTTCAGGCGCTGACGAGGATCCCCTGCTCTGCAAACGCCGCCCGTAAGCAGCGGGCAAACTGCAGCGCGTGCTCGCCATCACCGTGTAAGCATACTGTGTCAGCCTGAACGCTGGCCGTTGTACCCTCGACCGTTGTTACTGTTCCCTCGCGCACCATCTGAAGGGTCTGCGCCAGCGCCAGAGACTCATCGGTGATCAGCGCGTTGGGCCGGGAACGGGGAACCAGGGTTCCGTCGGGCTGATAGCCTCGGTCGGCAAACACTTCCTGGCGGGTGGTTAACCCCAGACGCTGACCGGCGCGAATCAGCTCGCTCCCCGCCAGGCCAACCAGGATCAGTTGTGGGTTGCAATCGAACACCGCCCGGGCGATGGCCTCTGCCAGCGCGGGGTCGTTCGCCGCCTGATTATAGAGCATGCCGTGCGGCTTCACGTGGCGCAGCGCGCCCTGCTGCGAACGCACAATCGCCTCGAGCGCGCCAATCTGGTAAAGCGTCTGGGCGTAGACCGTCTCGGGCGGGAGATCCATCGCCGTGCGGCCAAAATTCTCCCGGTCAGGGAAGCTCGGATGCGCCCCTATCGCAACACCATTTTTGATGGCGTTGCGCACGCTCGCCAGCATCGTTTGGGCATCACCCGCATGAAAACCGCAGGCGATATTCACCGAGGTGACCAGGGTCATCAGTTCAGCGTCGGCGCTGCCGCCCTCGCCCAGATCGGCGTTTAAATCAATCTTTACCATCAAGCCTCCACGCCAGTTGTTCCAGATAACGCTGCTGGTCCTGCCGCGCCTTCAGCGCCTCCTCCAGGGAGCATTGCACGAAGTGAATCGGCTGTCCGAGAGGGATTTGCGCCAGATGGTAGCGATCGGCCTCAATAATGCAGGCGATGCGCGGGTAACCGCCCGTGGTCTGTGCATCGTTCATCAACACAATCGGTTGACCGTTACCCGGTACCTGAATGACGCCGGGCAACAGACCGTGTGAAAGCAGCTCGCGGTCCGTCGTACGGGTCAGCGGCTGCCCCTGAAGACGATACCCCATGCGGTTACTCTGCGGGCTGATCTTCCACGGCGAGCGCCAGAAAGACTCCTGAGACACCTCATCAAATTCCTGATACTCCGGCCCCGGCAGGGCGCGGATCTGGTTTCCCCACAGGAGCTGTTTTACACCCTGCGCGGTTGAAAAGTGCCGCGTTGACGGTTTTATCGCCAGACGATCGCCATCGCGCAACAAACGTCCTTCGTGACCGCCAATTCCGGCTTTCTGATCGGTACTGGATGAGCCCAGCACCTCCGGCACGTCAATCCCACCGGCAACGGCAAGATAACTGCGAACCCCATGCTGAGGTCGCTTAAGCGTTAAACGTTGTCCGGCTTTTGCCCGCAGTCGCCAGCCGGTCCAGACCGCTTTGCCATCAAGCGTGGCATCGCACCCGGCGCCGGTTAACGCAAACCAGGTCTCCTGACTAAATTCAATGACACACTGCCCCAGCGTAATTTCGAGCGCAGCCGTATTGCCGGGATTGCCCACCAGCACGTTGGCAATCTCCAGTGCTGGCCTGTCCAGCGCACCACAGTAGCTCACGCCAGACTGGCGCATGCCAAAGCGACCCGCATCCTGAACAGAGGTGTAAAGCCCGGCGCGAATAAGCGTTAACATACCCCCTCCTTCTGCGGAATAAAGCGAAGGGTGTCGCCAGGACGCAGGAGGACCGGCGAGTCCTGGCCCGGTTCAAATAGTGGCATCGACGTGTGTCCGATAAGCTGCCAGCCCCCCGGCGACGCCAGCGGATAAATGCCCGTCTGTTCGCCGCCAATCGCGACGGTACCCGCCGGCACGCTCAGACGCGGCTCAGCGCGACGTGGCGTATGCAGTGCCGAAGGGAGTCCGCCCAGATACGGGAAGCCCGGCTGGAATCCCAAAAACCAGACCACATAATCAACGGAGGCGTGCAGCTCAACGACCTGTTTTTCGGTTAGCCCACTGTGTTCAGCCACCACGCCAAGATCGGGTCCCCCTGTGCCCCCATACACCACCGGGATCTCAATCGTGCGGGATTCCGGCTCCAGCGCTTCGCTCTCCTCCCACCAGCGCTGTAAACGTTCAATGGCATCCAGTGCCAGCGTATGCGGATTACGCAGCACCACGGTGATGTTATTCATCCCCGGGATCGCTTCAACCACCTCCGGCACATCCACCAGACGCTGCGTTAACCGCCAGATACGCTTTTGGGTAGCAAGGGTGACGGGCGGCTCCAGCTCCAGCACCACCGCCGTTTCCCCCAGAAGATAACAACGCGCTCGCTGCACTCAGGTACCTCTCATCAGGCCGGGTTAGGGATATCAATAAAGGTGACATCCAGATCGGTATTTTCGGTCAGCCATTCGCTCAGGGCGCGAATGCCGCCGCGCTCGGTGGCGTGGTGACCTGCCGCGTAAAAATGCAGCCCCTGTTCACGGGCTGAATGGATGGTCTGCTCGGAGACTTCCCCGGTAATAAAGGCATCAACACCAAAACGCGCGGCGCTATCGATAAAGCCCTGACCGCCACCGGTGCACCAGGCGACACGCTTCACCGTATCCGGGCCGGTATCGCCGCTCCACAGCGGGCGGCGGCCCAGACGTGCTTCAATCCAGGAGGCCAGCTCAAGACCCGGTACCGGCATCGACAGCTCGCCCCACGGTACCAGCGGCTCAATTTCACCCATCACGGTGATCCCTAACAGCTGCGCGAGCTGGACGTTGTTGCCAAGCTCGGGATGAGCGTCCAGCGGCAGGTGATAGCCATAGAGGTTGATATCATTCGCCAGCAACGTTTTCAGTCGGTTGCGCTTCATGCCGCGAACGATCGGTGATTCGTTCTTCCAGAAATAGCCGTGATGGACGATGACCGCATCGGCCTCCTGACGCACGGCTTCATCCAGCAACGCCTGACTGGCGGTCACACCGGTGATAATTTTTTGCACCGTGTCGCGCCCTTCAACCTGTAACCCGTTCGGGCCGTAGTCGCTGAAGGCACTGCTGTTCAGTTTTTCGTTGATCAGACTTTCTAGTTCGGTATTTTTCATCATGACTCTCTTACGCTTTGCGGGCCGCTTCGTACGCCGCCAGCGTGGCGACGCGCGCCTGTTTATGTTCAACAATCGGACGAGGATAATCGAGCGTTACGCCCTGTTTGTCCGCCCATGCCCACGGGTCGTGGATCGCCTTAGCGGGAACCGCTTTCAGCGCAGGCAACCAGTGGCGGATAAACGTCCCGTCCGCATCAAATTTTTGTCCCTGCGTGGTGGGATTAAAAATCCGGAAGTAAGGTGCCGCATCGGTTCCGGTCGAGGCCGCCCATTGCCAGCCGCCGTTATTCGCCGCGAGATCGCCATCGATCAGCTGAGAAATAAAATACCGCTCCCCGACACGCCAGTCGATAAGCAGATCTTTCACCAGGAAGCTGGCGGTAATCATCCGCAGGCGGTTATGCATCCATCCGGTTTCATTCAGCTGGCGCATCGCGGCGTCCACAATCGGGTAGCCGGTTTCACCCTTTTGCCAGGCCTGCAGCAGCGTCTCGTTTTGCTGCCACTGCACATTTTCGGTCCAGCGAATGAAAGGACGATGTTTACATAATTCAGGGTGATACGTCATCAGATGACGGTAGAATTCGCGCCAGATAAGCTCGTTAAGCCATACCGAACCAGCGCCCCCCTCCAGCGCCAGGGGCTGCTCTGCCAGAAGACGGTGTAAACACTGGCGCGGAGAAAGCACGCCCAGCGCTAAACAGGCTGACAACCGGCTGGTACCTTCAATGGCGGGGAAATCCCGGCGTGCCTCGTAAGCGGCCGCCCCCGTTTTGCAGAACTGGCGCAGCTGCGCGATTGCCGCTTTTTCATCAGCCGGGAATAAAGAGTGGTCATACGCCTGTTGCGGATAGTCAAACGTCAGTTCAGGCAGGTCGTTTACACACTCCCCTCGTGCGGACGGCGCGGCAACACACTCCGGCAACGCCTCTTTCAGCCGTTCGATAAATACATTTTTAAACGGCGTAAAGACCTTATACATCTCGCGACTGCCGGTCATCACACTGCCCGGCGCCAGCATGACGCTGTCATCAAATCCCTGACACTCTACATCCCCGAGGATGCGCTCAAGCTCGCGATCGCGCTGCTGTTCATTGAATTCGTACTGGTAGTTGTAAAAAAGATGCGTGACGTCGTTCTGCTGACATACCTCCTGTATCGCGCTGAGCTGAGCGGTAAAATCGCTGACCTCTTTGTAAATCAACGGAATGCCTTTTTCCGCCAGCGAACGTTGCAGGGCATTCAGATGCGAACAGAGATAAGCGGCTTGTCGGGGGGCCATATCATGCTGCTGCCACTGTCCTGGGGTAGCGATAAACAGCGCCAGCACGCGGGCGTGTTCAGAGCGACAGGCCGCCGCCAGGGCGATGTTGTCATGCAGGCGCAGATCCGCGCGAAACCAAACCAGATGGGTGGGCATAAAACTCCAGGCAATTGTCCATTATGTCCGTAAGGGCATGCCGTAAAACGAAAAAGGCACGCATTGAACTACTTTGCCATGAAGTGTAGACAGGATGAAATAAGGTAGTGGCTGTTGATGACTCAGAATAAGAAGATATGCCTGAAAACCACCCAACGAACCGCGAATCCGGAGGGACAAAAAAACCGCCACATTGCTGTAGGCGGTTTGTTTATTGCTGTGTGTAGTCTTTTTATTAGTAGAAATCACAGGTCGCTTTTTCGGCCTGATCCATCCATACCGGCTTCTCGCTGGTTTTTGCCCAGACGCGGTGCAGATAGCTGTAAAAACGTGCGCGATCTTTCCAGAACAACATCACCGGCAGGGCCAGCACGCCAGCCACTACGGCGAAAGCGCGACGCATGAACACGATATGAGCCGGATACTCTTTATAAAGATCCATATTTTTCTCCCCTGTAGTTGGCCGGAAACTGACTCCGGAAAATTCAAAAACTGTGACCTGGCTAAAATAATATCGCTTTGTTTGTAATTTTACTACTCATCCGACCACTTATTTTTAGCCGTTTAGCCAAAATTTACATTCACACCGTAATTAAGTTACAAAAAAAGTTAACGATTTACTTATCAATAGTTAAATTGTGGGCTTTGCCATTTTTATACTTTTTTTACACCCCTCGTCCTGATTTTTGCGAAATCTTTGCGCCATAAATCCTACCGTTAGCACAAATACAAATGTCACCCGGAGGTGGATTGTGAGTGCAGGCCTTATTGCCGGCATCGTGCTGGTATTCCTGTTATTGGGTTATCTGGTTTATGCCCTGATTAATGCGGAGGCATTCTGATGGCTGCTCAGGCGTTTTTGCTTATTGCCAGTTTTTTAGGGGTGTTGTTCCTGCTGGCAAGACCGCTGGGAACAGTGCTGGCAAGGATGATTAACAACGTGGCGCTGCCGGTGGCAGGTCGCGTTGAAAAAGGGATCTGGCGCGTCCTGGGCATTCGGGAGGGGGAAATGAACTGGCGTCAGTATCTGCTGGCGATCCTGCTGCTGAATATTGTCGGCCTTGTCGCCCTTTTCGCCATGCTGATGCTGCAGGGGAGCTTACCGCTCAACCCGCAGCAGTTGCCGGGTCTGTCCTGGCATCTGGCGCTGAACACGGCAGTCAGCTTTGTCACTAACACCAACTGGCAGTCCTATGCCGGGGAAACCACGCTGAGCTACTTTAGCCAGATGGCCGGGTTAACCGTGCAAAACTTCCTCTCTGCTGCCACCGGTATTGCGGTGATCTTCGCGCTCACGCGTGCCTTTGCGCGTCAAAATATCAGCACGCTGGGCAACGCATGGGTCGATCTGACACGCATCACGCTGTGGATACTGCTCCCTGCTGCCCTCATTATCGCGCTGTTCTTTATTCAGCAAGGTACCCTGCAAAACCTGCTGCCTTACGCGCCGTATACCTCTCTGGAAGGGGCAAAACAGCTTTTGCCTATGGGGCCGGTGGCCTCGCAGGAAGCCATTAAGATGCTCGGGACTAACGGCGGTGGCTTCTTCAACGCCAACTCGTCGCATCCGTTTGAAAACCCAACAGCGCTGACCAACTTTGTCGAAATGCTGGCGATCTTCCTGATCCCCGCCGCGCTCTGTTTTGCCTTTGGCGATGTTGTCAACGACCGCCGTCAGGGACGCACCCTTCTGTGGACCATGTCTCTGATCTTCGTGGTCTGCGTCGCGCTGGTGATGTGGGCGGAATGGAAAGGTAATCCGCATTTACTGACGCTGGGCGCTGACAGCGCGATCAACATGGAAGGGAAAGAGAGTCGCTTTGGCATCCTGTCCAGCAGTTTGTTTGCCGTGGTTACCACCGCAGCCTCGTGCGGGGCGGTTAACGCCATGCATGACTCCTTTACGGCGCTGGGTGGCATGATCCCAATGTGGCTGATGCAGATTGGCGAAGTGGTGTTTGGCGGCGTGGGCTCTGGTCTTTACGGCATGCTGCTGTTTGTGCTGCTGGCGGTGTTTATCGCCGGTCTGATGATTGGCCGTACCCCGGAATACCTGGGCAAAAAAATCGACGTCCGGGAAATGAAATTAACCGCGCTGGCCATTCTGGTGACGCCTGCCCTCGTGCTGCTCGGTACCGCGCTGGCACTGATGACCGAAGCCGGCCGCAGCGGCATCTTTAACCCGGGTATCCATGGTTTTAGTGAAGTGCTCTACGCCGTCTCGTCTGCGGCGAACAACAACGGCAGCGCCTTTGCAGGCTTAAGCGCCAATTCGCCTTTCTGGAACTGTCTGCTGGCTTTCTGCATGTTTGTCGGCCGCTTCGGCGTGATTGTGCCGGTGATGGCCATCGCCGGATCGCTGGTGAATAAAAAAATCCAACCGACCACCACCGGTACATTACCGACACACGGTGCGCTGTTTATTGGCCTGCTGACCGGCACCGTGTTGCTGGTAGGCGCCCTGACCTTTATCCCCGCCCTCGCGTTAGGCCCGGTCGCGGAAACCCTCTCTTTACGCTGATTTTGCGGAGAATTGTCATGAGTCGTAAACAACTGGCCCTGTTCGAACCGTCGTTAGTTCGTCAGGCCCTCATGGATGCGGTGAAAAAGCTGAGCCCGCGCGTACAGTGGCACAACCCGGTGATGTTTATCGTCTGGGCAGGCAGCGTGCTGACTACCGTCCTGGCGATTGCCATGGGAACAGGTCACCTCCCGGGCAACGCGATGTTCACCGGAGCCATCAGCCTGTGGCTGTGGTTTACCGTGCTGTTTGCCAACTTTGCCGAGGCGCTGGCGGAAGGCCGCAGTAAAGCGCAGGCCAACAGCCTGAAAGGGGTAAAAAAGACCGCCTTCGCACGTAAATTACGTGAGCCAAAATACGGCGCGCAGATGGACCACGTGCCGGCAGATGAGCTGCGTAAAGGCGATGTGGTGCTGGTGGAAGCCGGTGACATCATCCCCTGTGATGGCGAAGTCATAGAAGGGGGCGCCTCGGTAGACGAGAGCGCTATTACCGGGGAATCCGCGCCGGTCATTCGTGAATCTGGCGGTGACTTCGCCTCGGTCACGGGCGGGACGCGTATTCTCTCCGACTGGCTGGTGATCCAGTGCAGCGTCAACCCGGGTGAAACCTTCCTCGACCGGATGATCGCCATGGTTGAGGGCGCGCAGCGTCGTAAAACACCCAACGAAATTGCCCTCACCATTCTGCTGGTGGCGCTGACCATCGTCTTCCTGTTGGCTACCGCCACGCTGTGGCCCTTCTCCAGCTACGCGGGCACCGCGGTCAGCATCACCGTGCTGGTGGCGCTGCTGGTCTGCCTGATCCCGACCACCATCGGCGGCCTGCTCTCCGCTATTGGCGTGGCGGGTATGAGCCGCATGCTGGGCGCGAACGTTATCGCCACCAGCGGACGCGCCGTAGAGGCCGCCGGTGACGTGGATGTGCTGCTGCTGGATAAAACCGGGACCATCACCCTCGGCAACCGCCAGGCCTCCGAGTTTTTACCTGCCCCGGGCGTGGATGAAAAAACGCTGGCCGATGCCGCCCAGCTCTCGTCTCTTGCCGATGAAACGCCGGAAGGCCGCAGCATCGTCATTCTGGCGAAACAGCGCTTTAATCTGCGCCAGCGTGATGTGCAGAGCCTGCACGCCACTTTTGTCCCTTTTACGGCACAAACCCGAATGAGCGGTATCAACATTCAGGAGCGCATGATCCGTAAAGGTTCCGTTGATGCCATTCGTCGCCACATTGAAGCCAACAACGGCCATTTTCCACCGGAAGTGGACAATCTGGTTGAGAGCGTTGCCCGCCAGGGGGCCACACCGCTGGTCGTAGCCGAAGGGGCGAATGTGCTGGGGGTGATTGCGCTGAAGGACATCGTCAAAGGCGGCATTAAAGAGCGTTTCGCCCAGTTGCGTAAAATGGGGATTAAAACGGTGATGATCACCGGGGATAACCGGCTGACTGCCGCCGCGATTGCCGCAGAAGCGGGCGTGGATGATTTCCTCTCGGAAGCCACACCGGAAGCCAAGCTGGCGTTGATCCGTCAGTACCAGGCGGAAGGTCGTCTGGTCGCGATGACCGGTGACGGCACCAACGACGCCCCTGCCCTCGCACAGGCCGACGTGGCGGTGGCGATGAACTCCGGTACCCAGGCAGCAAAAGAGGCGGGCAACATGGTCGACCTTGACTCTAACCCGACCAAGCTGATTGAAGTGGTGCATATCGGTAAACAGATGCTGATGACACGCGGGTCATTAACCACGTTCAGTATCGCCAATGACGTGGCGAAGTATTTCGCCATTATTCCCGCAGCGTTCGCGGCCACCTATCCGCAGCTAAACGCGCTGAACGTGATGCATCTGCACTCCCCGTCTTCGGCCATTCTCAGTGCGGTGATTTTCAACGCCCTGATTATTGTCTTCCTGATCCCGCTGGCGCTGAAAGGGGTGAGCTATAAACCGCTGACGGCTGCTGCCATGCTGCGCCGTAACCTGTGGATTTACGGGCTGGGCGGGCTGCTGGTGCCCTTTATCGGGATTAAAGCTATCGACCTGCTGTTAACGCTGTTCGGGCTGGTTTAAAAGGTGAATCAAATGACGATGTTACGTCCCGCTATACTTCTGTTTATTCTGCTGTCTCTCATTACCGGTGGGCTTTACCCGCTGCTGACCACCGCGCTGGGCCAGTGGTGGTTCAAGGATCAGGCCAATGGCTCGCTGATCATACAGCAGGGTGAAAACCGCGGCTCCCGCCTGATTGGTCAAAACTTTACGGACGCCCGGTACTTTCAGGGACGCCCTTCCGCTACCGCCGATAGCCCGTATAATCCGATGGCATCCGGCGGGAGCAACCTGGCGGGCAGTAATCCTGAATTGGACAAAGCCATCGCTGAGCGTGTGGCGGCCCTGCGCAGTGCCAACCCGCAGGCCAGCCGGGAGATTCCAGTGGAACTGGTGACTGCCTCCGCCAGTGGGCTGGACTACAGCCTGACGCCTGAAGCGGTGGCATGGCAAATACCGCGCGTCGCCGCGGCCCGTCATCTGAGCGTCGAGCAGGTCAGTCAGCTGGTGGCAGCGCACACGCAAAAGCCGCTGGTCAGTTTCATTGGCATGCCGGTAGTGAATATTGTTGAGCTGAATCTGGCGCTGGACGCGCTAAGGAATAACTAAATGACCGACGAGCCCTTGCGCCCGGATCCTGACAGGCTGCTGGAACAGACAGCTGAAGCCCATCGCGGCAAGCTGAAAATTTTCTTCGGTGCCTGCGCGGGCGTCGGGAAAACCTTCGCCATGCTGACAGAAGCTCAGCGGCTTCGGGCTCAGGGGCTCGATATTCTGATCGGCGTGGTGGAAACCCACGGCCGTAAAGAGACCGCGGCGTTGTTAAAGGGGCTGGCCACGCAGCCTCCTCGCCGTATCAGCCATCGTGGCAGGCTGGTGACGGAGTTTGATCTCGACGCCGCCCTCGCCCGCCGCCCCGCCCTTATTCTGATGGACGAACTGGCGCACAGCAATGCGCCAGGCTCGCGTCACCCCAAACGCTGGCAGGACGTAGAAGAGCTACTTGAAGCCGGGATTGACGTCTTCACCACGGTGAATGTTCAGCATCTTGAAAGCCTGAACGACGTGGTCAGCGGCGTGACCGGCATTCAGGTGCGCGAAACGGTGCCGGATCCGTTCTTTGACTCCGCTGATGAAGTGGTGCTGGTGGATCTGCCGCCAGACGATCTGCGCCAGCGCCTGCATGAAGGGAAAGTCTATATTGCAGGCCAGGCCGAACGCGCCATCGAACACTTCTTTCGTAAAGGCAACCTGATCGCCCTGCGCGAACTGGCCCTGCGCCGCACCGCCGATCGCGTGGATGACCAGATGCGTGCCTGGCGCGATCTGCAAGGACAGGAACGCGTCTGGCATACGCGGGATGCCATCCTGCTGTGCATTGGTCACGGTAGCGGCAATGAAAAGCTTGTCCGTACCGCCGCCCGGCTGGCTGCGAAATTTGGCAGCGTCTGGCACGCGGTGTATGTCGAAACGCCGCAGCTTCACGCCCTGCCAGAAAACCAGCGTCGCGCGATCCTGAGTTCGCTGCGCCTGGCGCAGGAGCTGGGGGCGGAAACCGCGACCCTCTCCGATCCGCAGGAAGATAAAGCCATTCTGCGCTACGCGCGTGAGCACAACCTGGGCAAAATTGTCATTGGCCGTCGCCAGCACCGGCGCTGGTTTAGCCGCGAATCGTTTGCCGACAAACTGGCCCGGCGTGCGCCCGACCTGGATCTGGTGGTCGTGGCGCTGGATGACAAACCCACGCCGTTACCCAACCGTGCGCCAGACAGCCGCACGTTCACCGATAAATGGCGCATCCAGCTTCGCGGTTGCCTTATCGCCGTCGTGCTTTGCGCCCTGATTACCTTCATTGCCAGCCAGTGGCTGATTGCGTTTGATGCCGCCAACCTGGTGATGATCTACCTGCTCGGCGTGGTGGTGGTGGCGCTCTTTTACGGGCGCTGGCCGTCAGTCCTGGCGACAGTGATTAACGTCATCAGCTTCGATCTCTTCTTTATCGACCCGCGCGGAACGCTTGCCGTCTCAGATGTACAGTACGTCCTCACGTTTGCCGTCATGCTCACCGTCGGGCTGGTGATCGGGAATCTGACGGCAGGCGTTCGCTATCAGGCGCGTATCGCCCGCTATCGCGAACAGCGCACCCGACATTTATACGAGATGTCTAAATCGCTGGCGGTAGGCCGCACGCCGCTGGATATCGTCCAGACCAGCGAGCAGTTTATCCGCTCGACATTTAATGCCAGCAATCTGATTTTACTCCCGGATGAGCACGGTAAGCTGCGCCCGCTGACGTCGGCCACGGGCATGACGCCGTGGGATGAGGCCATTGCACGCTGGAGCTTCGATAAAGGGTTACCGGCAGGCGCAGGGACAGACACCCTCCCCGGCGTGCCGTATCAGATCCTGCCGCTGCGCAGCGCGGATAAAAATCAGGGGCTGGTCATCGTCGAGCCTTCTAATCTGCGCCAGCTGATGATCCCCGAGCAGCAGAGGCTGCTCGAGACCTTTACGTTGCTGGTTGCCAGCGCCCTGGAGCGGCTGGCGCTGACGGCCAGCGAAGAACAGGCCCGGCTGGCAAGCGAGCGCGAAAGCATTCGCAACTCGCTGCTGGCGGCGCTCTCACACGATCTTCGCACGCCTCTCACCGTGCTGTTTGGCCAGTCGGAAATTCTGACCCTGGATCTGGCGGCGGAAGGTTCAAAACACGCCCTGCAGGCCAGCGAGATCCGCCAGCACGTGCTGAACACCACGCGGCTGGTGAATAACCTGCTCGATATGGCGCGGATACAGTCTGGCGGGTTCAACCTCAAAAAAGAGTGGCTCACGCTTGAGGAAGTGGTAGGAAGCGCGCTGAAAATGCTGGAGCCCGGTCTCGGCGGACGGCATATCGCCCTGAACATGCCCGATCCCCTGACATTAATTCACGTTGATGGCCCGCTGTTTGAGCGGGTGTTAATTAATCTGCTGGAAAATGCGGGTAAATATGCCGGAGCACACGCGCAAATTGGGGTGAATGCTTCGGTGGAAGATCACACCCTGCGGCTCGACGTCTGGGACACCGGGCCCGGTATTCCTGCCGGGCAGGAAAAAGCGATATTCGAAAAATTCTCACGGGGCAATAAAGAGTCTGCCATTCCGGGGGTTGGGCTGGGTCTGGCGATCTGCCAGGCCATTATTGACGTCCATGGCGGCACCATTTCGGCGGAGAACCGCCCGGAAGGAGGTGCACGTTTTTGTGTTACACTTCCTCTGGACACCCCGCCAGAACTTGATGAATTACCAGAGGATTTGTGATCAACGTCCTGATTGTAGAAGATGAACTCGCCATTAGCCGGTTTCTGCGCGCTGCGCTGGAAGGTGACGGTCTGCGCGTTCATGATGCCGGTACGCTCCAGCGCGGGTTGATTGAAGCCGCTACCCGCAAGCCGGACCTGGTGATCCTCGATCTCGGTTTGCCGGATGGCGACGGTATCGATTTTATTCGCGAGGTGCGCCAGTGGAGCCAGATGCCCATTCTGGTGCTCTCCGCACGCACCGAAGAGTCGGATAAAATCGCCGCGCTGGATGCCGGGGCGGACGACTATCTTATTAAGCCTTTTGGGATTGGTGAGTTACAGGCTCGCCTTCGTGTGGCGCTGCGTCGCCACGGTGCCGCCACGCCTGCCGACCCGACGTACACTTTCGGTGATGTGCACGTTGATCTCGCTTCGCGACGTATTGTGCGCGGTGAAGAGGAGATCCATCTCACGCCGATAGAGTTCCGCCTGCTTGCGGTTTTGCTCAACAACCACGGTAAGGTGCTGACCCAACGTCAGCTGCTGGCTCAGGTGTGGGGACCCAACGCCGTGGAACATAGTCACTATTTACGCATATATATGGGCCACCTGCGCCAGAAACTTGAAACCGACCCCGCACGTCCTCGCCATTTATTAACTGAAACCGGTATCGGTTATCGGTTTATGCTTTGAATAACTATTCAATTTTATTTCCAATAAAAACAAACCCACCCACATAATTCCGTTTAAATAAGCCATAAGCGATAATTTTGGCTTATTTTCGCTCATTCAAAACAGAAACAACACAACCCGTTAACGCACCGTCAACAAACCAGTGTTTTGATCTGCGATATTCATCGAAAACGAATAATTATTTCTGATTTGATCGGTTAAGGGTGATCTGATTCACAGTTAATCGCTTTTTCCTGGATAAAATGACCATGCTTTCAATTACTGAAAGGAAAATGAAACATGGAAAACAATAATCGCTTGATGCCCCATATAAGGCGGACAACACATATCATGATGTTTGCCCACCGAAACTGCTTTGACTTCCATCTCTTTAATGCCCGGTAGTCCTTCGACTTCTGGCGCACCCGCTTGCAGGTTAACCTGAAAAAACTCTATTTTACAGGCCGTTGCCTGTGAAGGCGTGCGTTCATTCAATTTAATTCAGACTTATCCGCAGCCGGGCGGACTGAATCTCATTCATTAAAAAGCAACTTACTGATTTTTTATCAGCGGCCACACTTTGCTTTTTTTTCCGGACATTATCGATTTCTTTCTAGCGAGAAATCGAGGAACGAATATTGCCTTAAATAAAGAGAGAAAGATGAAAAGTTTAAAAATTGCAGCCAGCCGTGCATGCCCTGATTGCTTTACCACTCACCGTGAACTGGTAGATGTCAGCACCTCTGATTATATTGACGTCGCCGCCATTGTTCTGGCCGTGAGCGATATTTCCAGTGGCACCCTGGAAGAAATAGAAGCTACCGGGTTTGGTATTCCCGTATTTATTGCGACACATAAAGAAGAGTTCATTCCGGCTGAATATTTATCGCGCATCCACGGTGTGTTTGAGTGTTCAGAGACCAGTAACGACTTTTACGGACGACAACTGGAAGCGGCCGCGCAGAAGTACGAAACCCAGCTACGCCCCCCGTTTTTCCGCGCACTGGTCGACTACGTGAATCAGGGCAACAGCGCATTCGATTGTCCGGGGCATCAGGGTGGGCAATTTTTCCGCCGTCATCCTGCCGGTAATCAATTTGTCGATTTCTTCGGCGAAACGCTTTTCCGCTCCGATCTGTGCAACGCCGACGTGGCCATGGGGGATCTGCTGATTCATGAAGGCGCGCCGTTCATTGCCCAGCAACACGCGGCGAAAGTGTTTAATGCGGATAAAACCTACTTTGTGCTGAACGGTACCTCATCATCCAACAAAGTGGTGCTAAACGCCCTGCTCACCCCCGGCGACCTGGTGCTGTTCGATCGTAATAACCATAAATCCAACCACCACGGAGCCCTGCTTCAGGCGGGTGCCACGCCGGTCTATCTGGAAACTGCACGCAACCCGTACGGCTTTATTGGTGGGATTGATGCCCACTGTTTTGAGGAGAGCTACCTGCGCGAGCTGGTATCGGAAGTGGCGCCGGGTCGCGCGCGTGACGAACGTCCGTTCCGTCTGGCGGTGATCCAACTGGGCACTTACGATGGCACCATTTATAACGCCCGGCAGGTCGTCGATAAAATTGGTCACCTGTGCGACTACATCCTGTTTGATTCTGCCTGGGTGGGCTACGAACAATTTATTCCGATGATGGCCGACTGCTCTCCGCTGCTGCTGGAGCTGAACGAAAACGATCCGGGGATTCTGGTTACGCAGTCAGTCCATAAACAGCAGGCGGGTTTTTCGCAGACCTCGCAAATTCACAAGAAAGACCGCCATATTAAAGGCCAACCGCGCTATGTCCCGCACAAGCGCCTGAATAACGCCTTTATGATGCACGCCTCCACCAGCCCGTTCTACCCCCTGTTTGCCGCACTGGATATCAACGCCCGCATGCACGAGGGGCAGAGTGGCCGCAATATGTGGATGGACTGCGTGGTTACCGGCATTGAAGCACGCAAGCTGATCCTGGAGAACTGCCAGTTTATTCGCCCGTTCGTGCCGGAGCTGGTAGATGGCCGTCCGTGGGAAAGCTGGGACACGGCTGAAATTGCCACCGACCTGCGCTTCTTCCACTTTGTGCCGGGTGAAAACTGGCACGCTTTTGAAGGGTATGCCGAGCATCAATACTTTATCGACCCGTGCAAACTGCTGTTGACCACGCCGGGCATCAACGCCCGTACCGGCGAGTATGAGGATTTCGGCGTGCCCGCCACCATCCTGGCTAACTTCCTGCGTGAAAACAGCATCGTGCCGGAGAAATGCGATCTCAACTCGATCCTGTTCCTGCTGACCCCTGCAGAAGATATGGGCAAGCTGCAGCAGCTGGTGGCACAGCTGGTGCGTTTCGAAAAACTGCTTCAGACCGATGCGCCATTAAAAGAGGTGCTTCCGTCTATCTGTAAGCAATACCCGGAACGCTACGCCGGTTATACCCTGCGCCAGATATGCCAGGAGATGCATGAACTGTACGCCCGCCATAACGTGAAACAGCTGCAAAAAGAGATGTTCCGCAAGTCTCACTTCCCTCGCGTGATGATGAACCCGCAGGACGCAAACTATGCGTATCTGCGTGGTGAGGTTGAACTGGTCTCGCTGCGTGATGCGGAAGGCCGCATTGCCGCCGAAGGCGCCCTGCCTTACCCACCAGGCGTGCTGTGCGTGGTTCCGGGTGAAGTCTGGGGAGGCTCCGTCCTGCGCTACTTTGCCGCGCTGGAAGAGGGTATCAACCTTTTACCGGGCTTCGCACCGGAACTACAGGGTGTGTACGTTGAAGAGTGCGATGGACGCAAACAGGTTCGCTGTAACGTCATCAAACAACCCGCCGCTCAGCCCGCGCTGCTGAAAGGAGAAAAATTATGAGTAAGTCCAACAAGATGGGCGTGGTGCAGCTGACCATCCTCACCATGGTCAACATGATGGGGTCAGGGATTATTATGCTGCCCACCAAACTTGCCGAGGTGGGTACTATTTCGATTATCTCCTGGCTGGTAACCGCGGTCGGCTCCATGGCGCTGGCATGGGCATTTGCCAAATGCGGAATGTTCAGCCGCAAGTCAGGCGGGATGGGCGGCTACGCCGAATACGCCTTCGGCAAATCTGGCAACTTTATGGCTAACTACACCTATGGCGTGTCGCTGCTGATCGCCAACGTGGCGATTGCCATCTCCGCCGTGGGTTACGGTACGGAGCTGTTTGGTGCCACGCTCAGCCCGGTGCAAATTGGGCTGGCGACCATCGGCGTACTGTGGATCTGCACCGTGGCCAACTTTGGCGGCGCGCGCATCACCGGCCAGCTGAGTAGCATCACCGTCTGGGGCGTGATTATCCCGGTTGTGGGGCTGTGCATCATCGGCTGGTTCTGGTTCAGTCCGACCCTGTACGCGAACTCCTGGAACCCGCACCATGTGCCGTTCTTTTCCGCTGTGGGGTCCTCTATCGCCATGACGCTGTGGGCCTTCCTCGGTCTGGAATCCGCCTGCGCAAACGCGGAAGTGGTAGAGAACCCGGAAAAGAACGTCCCGATTGCCGTTCTTGGCGGAACGCTGGGCGCGGCGGTGATCTATATCGTCTCCACTAATGTTATTGCCGGTATCGTACCGAACATGGATTTGGCGAACTCCACCGCACCGTTTGGGCTGGCCTTCGCGCAGATGTTCACCCCGGAAGTCGGGAAAGTGATCATGGGGCTGATGGTCATGTCCTGTTGCGGTTCACTCCTCGGCTGGCAGTTCACCATCGCGCAGGTGTTTAAATCTTCGGCTGACGAAGGTTACTTCCCGAAAATCTTCTCCCGCGTGACCAAAGCCGATGCGCCGGTGCAGGGCATGCTGGCGATTGTCATCTTCCAGAGCGGGTTATCGCTGATGACCATTAGCCCATCCCTGAACAGCCAGTTCAACGTGCTGGTCAACCTGGCGGTGGTGACAAATATCATTCCATATATTCTGTCGATGGCGGCGCTGGTGATCATTCAGAAGGTGGCGAAAGTCGATCCCCGTAAAGCACGGGCGGCCAATATTGTGGCGCTGATTGGGGCGATTTACAGCTTCTATGCGCTCTACTCATCCGGCCAGGAGGCGATGCTTTATGGTGCGATGGTGACCTTTATGGGCTGGACGCTGTACGGGCTGGTCTCACCGCGGTTTGAATTGAAGAATAAACATAGTTAGGTAAAAGCAAAACGGCAACCCAGGGGTTGCCGTTTTTCGTGTTTTCACCCTCTCCCTGTGGGAGAGGGCCGGGGTGAGGGCATCAGCCCGCACCAAACACCACTTACGCGTTTTTCAGCACTTCGCTGACAATCTCTACCGCTTCTTTCTCAATCTGCTGGCGATGCTCAGCGCCGAGGAAGCTTTCACAATAGATTTTGTACGCATCTTCCGTACCGGATGGACGCGCGGCGAACCAGCCATTTTCGGTCATCACCTTCAGCCCCCCGATAGAGGCACCGTTACCCGGCGCTGCCGTCAAACGGGCCGTGATGGGATCACCGGCCAGCGTGCTGGCACTGACCATCTCCGGAGAGAGTTTAGACAGGGCAGCTTTCTGTGCGGAGGTCGCGCTTGCCTGGATACGGTTGTAGCTCGGTGCACCAAAGCGCGCCGCCAGCTCGTCGTAGTGTTCCTGCGGGTTCTTGCCGGTGACCGCGGTGATCTCCGCCGCCAGCAGACACATGATGATACCATCTTTGTCGGTTGACCATGGTGTGCCGTCGAAACGCAGGAAGGATGCACCCGCGCTCTCTTCACCACCAAAGCCGAAGCTGCCGTCATGCAGACCGTCAACAAACCATTTAAAGCCCACCGGCACTTCCACCAGCTTGCGACCCAGCGCGTCGACCACGCGGTCGATCATGGCTGAAGAAACCAGCGTTTTACCCACAGCCACCTCTTTGCCCCACTGTGGACGATGCTGGAACAGGTAGTTGATTGCCACAGCCAGGTAGTGGTTTGGGTTCATCAGCCCGGCCGGGGTAACGATACCGTGGCGGTCATAATCCGGGTCGTTGGCGAAGGCCAGATCGAATTTGTCACGCAGTGCCAGCAGGCCCGCCATCGCGCACTCGGAGGAGCAGTCCATACGGATCGCGCCGTCTTTATCAAGGTGCATAAAGCGGAAGGTCTGATCGACGTGATCGTTAACGATGGTCAGATCCAGCTTGTAATGCTCTGCAATGCGTTTCCAGTATTCAATACCGGAGCCGCCCAGCGGATCCACACCCAGCTTCAGGCCGGCTTTCTGGATAGCCGCCATATCGACGATATCCGCCAGCCCTTCCACGAACGGCTGCACCAGATCCTGCTCTTTCACGTGGCCGGACGCCATGGCCGCATCCAGAGAAATACGCTTAACGTCTTTCAGACCATCGGCCATTAAGGCGTTGGCGCGGTCTTCCACCACTTTGGTGACGTTGGTATCTGCCGGGCCACCGTTAGGTGGGTTGTATTTGATACCACCGTCTTCCGGCGGGTTGTGAGAAGGCGTGATAACGATACCGTCAGCCTGTGGGCCACCTTTTTTGTTGTGCACAAGGATAGCGTTAGAGACGGCAGGCGTTGGGGTGAAACCGTTATTTTCCTGCACAATTACATCAACGCCGTTCGCCGCCAGAACTTCCAGCACGGAAATGAATGCCGGTTCAGACAGGGCGTGAGTATCTTTCCCCACGTAGCACGGACCGGTAACACCGTTTTTGGCGCGCTCTTCCGCGATGGCCTGAGCAATGGCCAGAATGTGCGGTTCGTTAAAGCTATGGCGTGCCGCGCTACCGCGATGGCCTGATGTCCCAAACTTCACTGCGTGTTCTGCGTTGCCCACGACCGGTTTCAGCACATAATACTGCGCGGTCAGCTGAGCGACGTTAATCAAATCGCTTTGTTGTGCAGGTTGGCCTGCACGGCTGTGATTTGCCATTACCGGGTCCTTCTGATGCAAGGGTTAAATTGTACCGCAAACCTTTTCAATCAATTCCGCCGGGAACTGCATGGACTGCATGATGTGTTCAACCATGCTGCACTTGCGGCCCGTATTGGTATTGGTGATGACCCAGTACGGTGTGCCAGGGACATGTTTAGGTTTGGTCTGGTTGCCATTTTGCAGCAGCGTCTGCTCGTCGCCCGCGAAATAGACGCGCGTGCGACCGTGCAGCGACTCAGTCGCTTCAGCAAACGCCTTGTTATCCAGTGAATAAAGTGTAGACAGCACCAGCATGAAGCGGTTGACCGCTTTTTTCTGCTCTGCATATTCATCAGACAGCAGCAGCTCGCGCATCGCACGTACTTTGTCTTTCACCTGCACGGCGGCAGGTTTTGCTTGTGCAACAACACTCGGCTGAGACACGACATCTTTAGTGGCTGGGGTAGCAGACGGTGAGGCGGCGGAAATTTTAAGCATGCGCCGTAAAATGTCGGACGCGCTCTCCCCGATATGCCGCGTTTGGCTGGCAATAAACTGATAGAGTTCGTCATCAACTTCGATTGTTTTCATCTTAATCCAGTGCGATATCTTATCTGAATACAAGTCGTTGAGATTATAAAGTCAAATCCCAACAGCGGATAGCGTCAAACCAGGTTGGCGGCAAAAGTCAGATTAAACTGGAACCTTGCAGCCGGGCGGCAGAATGGTCAACATAATACCCTAACCTGTCACACCTAAAAAAAGAACTTTGCCATGAAATTGAATACCCGAGCGCAATCTGCACAATCGCCGAACACGAATCCTCCCATCGTACTGGTTCACGGGCTGTTTGGCAGCCTGGATAACCTGGGCGTGCTGGCACGCGATCTGGTTACCGATCACGATATTTTGCAAGTGGATATGCGAAATCATGGCCTTTCCGGGCGTTCAGAAGAGATGACCTATGCGGCCATGGCGCAGGATCTGCTGGATACGCTGGATGCCAACACTCTCGAGAAAGTGACGTTGATCGGGCATTCAATGGGCGGCAAAGCGGTCATGGCACTGACGGCTCTGGCACCAGAAAGAATAAGTGGCCTGGTGGTCATAGATGTCGCCCCGGTGGATTACCACGTGCGTCGCCATGATGAGATTTTCGCCGCCATCAACGCGGTGACCAACGCTGGCGTCTCGACGCGCCAACAGGCAGCTGTCGTTATGCGTGAGCATCTGGATGAAGAAGGGGTTATCCAGTTTCTGCTGAAATCGTTCGTTGACGGCCAGTGGCGGTTCAACGTGCCGGTGCTGTGGGAGCAGTACGATAACATCGTTGGTTGGGAAACCGTTCCGGCATGGCCGCACCCTACCCTCTTCATTCGTGGCGGCAATTCGCCCTACGTTACCGACGCCTGTCGCGATACCCTGCTGGCGCAATTCCCGCAGGCACGCGCTCATGTCATAGCTGGCGCCGGACATTGGGTTCATGCGGAAAAACCAGACGCCGTCTTACGCGCCATTCGCCGCTATCTGACTGATACGGCAAATTGATTAAAAAGAGAGCGACTGGAAGGCTGCGGGCTTCCAGTCGTTGGCGTGCCGTTTTTGGTGATGTATGATGGCGCGCTTATCGCCCAGGCATTAGCAGGGCGGCGTGTTTCCCCCGAAGTCTCAGAATCATGGCCAAAGAACAAACGGACCGTACGACACTAGATCTGTTCGCGAATGAGCGTCGACCGGGACGACCAAAAACGAATCCGCTTTCGCGCGACGAACAGCTGCGTATTAATAAACGCAACCAGCTTAAACGCGATAAAAATCGTGGGCTTAAGCGTGTCGAACTGAAGCTCAACGCCGACGCTGTCGATGCGCTAAACGAACTGGCTGACGCGCGTAATATCAGCCGCAGCGAACTAATCGAAGAGATGTTACTCACCCAACTCGAGACCATGCGCAGTAAGGCATAAGTCCGAAAAATCCCTTTATTACCCTTTTCATGTAGCACAGAGTGCAGTCCTGCGCGATAGCTGTTTCCGCAGGGTTGCCTGTTCTGCTATTATTGCCTTTATCCGTGGACAAATTGCGCCACCATACCATTAAGTATCAAGAGGTTATTTTACTCATGGCAATTATCGGCATTTTCTTCGGCAGTGATACCGGCAATACCGAAAATATCGCAAAAAACATTCAGAAACAGCTCGGTAAAGACGTTGCCGATGTGCACGACATCGCCAAGAGCAGCAAAGAAGATCTCGAAGGCTATGACATCCTGCTGCTGGGTATTCCGACCTGGTATTACGGTGAAGCCCAGTGTGACTGGGATGATTTCTTCCCAACGCTGGAAGAGGTGGATTTCAACGGCAAGCTGGTTGCCCTGTTTGGCTGCGGCGACCAGGAAGACTATGCAGAGTACTTCTGTGATGCGCTGGGCACCATCCGCGACATTATTGAGCCAAACGGTGCCGTTATTGTAGGTCACTGGCCTACCGCTGGTTATCACTTCGAAGCGTCTAAAGGTCTGGCAGACGACGATCACTTCGTGGGTCTGGCGATTGACGAAGATCGTCAGCCAGAACTGACCGCCGAGCGCGTTGAAAAATGGGTTAAGCAGATCCGTGAAGAGCTGCACCTGGACGATATTCTCAACGCCTGATGATTCTTGCGGCGCAACGGTGGTTGCGCCCATAAACCAGGTCAAACCGATTAAATTAATTGCTACAATCTTTTAACTTTTTCGCCCAGACCTGTACAATGACCCCCTGATAAAACGTGGCTTTCACAATGCAAGTTTGTTGGTGATACCACGTTTTTATAAGCATACTTTACCTGAGACTTGCAGTTTTCATTTAGCCATGGCAGTTCTATAATGAGACGCATTATCCCGGGTGCAATTTCTGTCACTTCCTACAGAAGTGAATCGTTTAGCAACAGGACAGATTCCGCATGACTGACAACAATACCGCATTAAAGAAGGCTGGCCTGAAAGTTACGCTTCCTCGGTTAAAAATCCTTGAAGTGCTTCAGGGTCCAGACAATCACCATGTCAGTGCGGAAGACCTTTATAAGCGTCTTATCGACATGGGCGAAGAGATTGGGCTGGCAACCGTCTATCGTGTGCTGAACCAGTTTGATGACGCGGGCATTGTCACCCGTCATAATTTCGAAGGCGGTAAATCTGTATTCGAACTGACTCAACAGCATCACCACGATCACCTGATCTGCCTGGATTGCGGCAAGGTCATTGAATTCAGCGATGATTCCATTGAATCTCGCCAGCGTGAAATCGCCGCACGTCACGGTATCCGCCTGACGAACCACAGCCTGTACCTGTATGGTCACTGTGCTGAAGGCGATTGCCGCGAAGACGATCACGCGCACGACGCGAAATAAACACGTTTCATACTCTGAGCCAGCCGCAAGGTTGGCTTTTTTTTTGCCTGCGGTCTGGCAAAAAAAAGCCCGGCAGCGCAGCGCTACCGGGCATGATAACAGCGGGTTAATGGCTGTTGTTGCTGCGAATCTCTTTCCAGATCTGATCGCAACGCTTCGCGACTTCCTGATCGTTACCGGTTTTACGCGCCTGGATACAGGCCTGATAATCCATTACACGAATATTCTCCTGGGTTGCGAACTGTTCATGCGCTTTCTCTTTTTTCAGCACATTCAGCACGCTCTGACAGGCTTCGATCTTCTCCGGCGAACCTTCCGCCGTATTGATACACGCGCTGTAGGCTTCTTTCAGACGGGAGTCCTCTTTCGGGGCCTGATTCTACGCACAAGCCACCAGTCCCGATGCCAGCAACGCGACGATTACAATCTTTTTCATATGTAGTCTCCGGTCCGGCGGGAATTACCCCGCCGGACGAGTCATCAGAAGATGGTGAACGGTGCGATAACCATGAATTTCACGTCGCGTTCATCCTGGAAGATGTTGCCGTAACCGCCCGCGTAGCTCGGGATATCGGAGTGGTTGTCGTATTGTGTAAAGTGAAGTTTGAACATGGTCCCTTTGGCGCGACCATCCTGCAGGGTGTAGATCGCATCAAGGCTGTAAGCGGATTCTTTGAGACGATAGTTTGGATCGTAGTATGCGTCTGGCGTTGCCATATCAGCAGGCTTCGCATCCCATGCGTAGGCGTAAGATGCCCCCACCGCCCAGCCTGGCAGGTTCCAGTTTTTCAGATCATACATTGCGCCGAAGAAGACTGCTTTTTCGCCATCGGCGTTGAAGTCGGAACGGTTATCCCACCAGATATCCAGACGACCGTTTGAAGATGCATAGGTTGGGGTCATACGCTGCAGGAAGTAGCCCTGCTGCCCTTCCGCTTTTACCCACGTTCCTTCAAGACGCAAATCTACCTGACCGACTTTGTAGCCGAAGGTCAGCGCCTGCAACCACGCCGTGCCGTCATAAATATCATTCACGCCACCATCACTGACTTTATCTCGCGTACCGTAGAACTGGTAGCTGGTACTCAGCGGGCTACCCGCGATGTCAAATTTATAACTGGCCTTAGCAAAATACTGATCGATATAACCTTCCGCCTGACCAAATGCCGCTTCAAGCACTAAATCATTTTTAAAGTCGTACTTCGCGCCCAGCGAGTGAAGATAATCCACTTTGGTCTTTTTATCGTTCTGGTAGAACTTGTCCATTTCGATATGCCATGGCGCTTTATACTCGTTGGTCCACATATACGAGAAGCTTAACGCACCCGCGTCACCGTAATCAAAATTGGCGCCCGCTTCTGCCCCCTGATAGGTACCTGGCATAAAGCTCCAGTGCGGTGCTAACAGGGTTTGACCGGTTGGCTGAATATAACCACCGCGCGCTCATACCGGGCCGTATTTAAATTTCGCGGCAGCTTTATACAGGCTGATACCGCTTTTATCTCCGGACCAGTCTTCTTTATACGCTTTATTACTGGAGGAGAAGGCTATTTCGTTCGGGTGGCCGCTGTCACCATTTTCCGCCATTTCAATTGCCGTGAAGGCGGCAATATCCAGACCGAACATATCGGCAGCGTAACCAGACTGGAAATCCAGATTGGCGTTCCAGGTAGAGTGAGAAAGGTTCGTTTTATATTTATCTTCCGTGACATCTTTACGGTCACGTTCACGCTGCCAGTAATAAATACCGCCCGTGAGGGTTGAATCATCGATGAAGCCTGCTGCTTTAGCGTCTGGCGTCACCACCAGGCCTGACATTGCTGTCACACCGGCAATAGCCAGCGCCAGCGCACTACGTTTGCCACTGAACGTACGCATAGATTATTCCTCTTTGACGAATTAAAACGCCTAAAACGGCGAAAAATATAAAAGACCTGATGGTCAGGGGTAGTCGGAAATACCCTCGAATAACTACCGTCTTTAGGTTATTTTTCGCGACGCGAATTATCAATGCTTTTCGGTGGCTAAAACTCAGGATTATGACGAAGAGCACATAATTGGTAGTGCTTTGTAACATTTAACGGGATGCCAGTACTGGCAGGGGAAAAGGCCGATTTTCAATAAGTAACGCGTTAAATGATATTATTTTTACGGTGCGTCAGACTTTTGAAAGGGGATAAACTTTTTTTAAAAAAATAAGTAGCACCACATTGACCTGTTATTTTTATAAACGCTATTTAGCTACTGCTTTAAAGGCATGATCACTCTATAAAAAAACGCCGCATTACGCGGCGTTTGTTTCTCATTGACCAGCGCGGCGTTATTATTCGCCGATCTTCGTCCAGGTATCACGCAGACCAACCGTACGGTTAAATACCGGTTTTTCAGCGGTGCTGTGACGGCTGTCCAGGCAGAAGTAACCTTCACGTTCAAACTGGAAGGCTTTACCCGCCTCAGCCGCTTTCAGGGATGGCTCAGCGTAACCCTGTTTGATGACCAGCGATTCCGGGTTGATGGTCGCCAGGAAGTCTTCTGCTGCGCCTGGGTTAGGCACGCTGAACAGACGATCGTACAGACGAATCTCTACCGGCAGCGCGTGTGATGCACTGACCCAGTGGATCACGCCTTTCACCTTACGGCCGTCCGCTGGATCTTTGCTCAGGGTCTCGGCATCGTATGTGCAGAAGATCGTGGTGATGTTGCCTTCCGCATCTTTTTCTACGCGCTCAGCCTTGATCACATAGGCGTTACGCAGACGCACCTCTTTACCGAGCACCAGTCGCTTGTACTGCTTGTTCGCTTCTTCGCGGAAGTCAGCACGATCGATCCAGATTTCACCACTGAACGGTACGTCACGGCTGCCCATCTCCGGTTTGTTCGGATGGTTAGGCATCGAGACCATTTCGCTCGCACCCTGCGGATAGTTTTCGATAACCAGTTTTACCGGGTCGATAACGGCCATCGCGCGCGGCGCGTTTTCGTTCAGATCTTCACGAATGCAGGATTCCAGAGACGCCATCTCAATGGTGTTATCCTGCTTGGTCACGCCAATGCGTTTGCAGAACTCACGGATTGACGCCGCGGTATATCCGCGACGGCGCAGACCAGAGATGGTCGGCATACGTGGGTCGTCCCAGCCTTCAACGTGCTTATCGGTCACCAGCAGGTTCAGCTTACGCTTGGACATCACGGTGTATTCCAGATTCAGACGAGAGAACTCGTACTGACGCGGATGCACCGGAATTGTGATGTTATCCAGCACCCAGTCGTACAGACGACGGTTGTCCTGGAATTCCAGCGTACACAGCGAGTGGGTGATGCCTTCCAGCGCATCGCTGATGCAGTGGGTGAAGTCGTACATCGGGTAGATGCACCACTTGTTACCGGTCTGGTGATGTTCAGCGAATTTAATGCGGTAAAGCACCGGGTCGCGCATCACGATAAACGGTGATGCCATATCGATTTTGGCACGCAGGCACGCTTTACCTTCCTCGAAGCCACCAGCACGCATTTTTTCAAACAGCGCCAGGTTCTCTTCCACGCTGCGATCGCGGAACGGGCTGTTTTTACCCGGT
Source organism: Enterobacter sp. SECR19-1250 (assembly GCF_013391025.1). Taxonomy (NCBI): domain Bacteria; kingdom Pseudomonadati; phylum Pseudomonadota; class Gammaproteobacteria; order Enterobacterales; family Enterobacteriaceae; genus Enterobacter; species Enterobacter sp. SECR19-1250. The sequence continues at coordinate 53,777 of NZ_JACASJ010000011.1, forward strand.
GCCGTCAGCGTGCCGCGGTATTCACGGATTTCATCCGCAGAGAGCTCGTCAACATAGGCCAGACCTTTATTGATCAGCTCAACGGCATAGGCATACAGCTGATCGAAATAGTCAGAGGAGTAGCAGATATCGCCAGACCAGTTGAAGCCCAGCCATTGCACGTCGTTCTTAATGGACTCAACGTATTCGATGTCTTCTTTTACTGGGTTGGTGTCATCGAAACGCAGGTTGCACTGCCCCTGGTAATCCTGTGCGATACCAAAGTTCAGGCAGATCGATTTGGCGTGACCAATGTGCAGGTAGCCATTAGGCTCCGGCGGGAAACGCGTATGCACCGTGGTGTGCTTACCACTGGCCAGATCTTCATCGATGATCTGACGAATAAAGTTACTCGGGCGGGCTTCTGCCTCACTCATCGTGGATTCCTCAAAGCGTAAACAACGTATAACGGCATATGATCTTATAAGCCGGACGTAGTGACAACCCTTAAAACGTCCCGGAAGAAAATAATGGGGGCATTTGCTGCAAAAAAAAGCGGCGGAGGATCTCCCCCGCCGCTTAAGGCATGACTCTACTCAGGAGCGATTACTTGCCTTTAATCTCATACAGTGGCGTTTGCCCCGCAACCACCTGACCTTTTGCCTGAAGCACCAGGCCGCTGAAGTCGTCGATGTTGCTGCATACCACCGGGCTTATCATCGAACGGACATTGGCGTTCAGGAAGTCCAGATCCATTTCCAGAATCGGCTGACCTGCAACCACTTCTGCGCCCTCTTCCACCAGGCGAGTAAAGCCCTGGCCGTTCAGCGCAACGGTATCAATACCCATATGAACCACGATCTCCGCGCCTTTTTCGGTTTCGAGGCAGAACGCGTGGTTGGTGTTGAAGATTTTCACGATGGTGCCCGCCGCAGGAGACACAACGGTTTTCTCCGTTGGTTTCACCGCAACACCGTCACCGACCGCTTTGCTGGCAAACGCTTCGTCAGGTACCTGCTCAAGCGCGACCACCTCACCCGTAACCGGTGAAACCAGCGCGGCGATAGTAGCGGCGTTTGGTACAGCCTGCGGTTTAGCAACCGGAGCGTCAGCTACAGGCGCGCTATCCGTTGAGGCAGCAGCGACCGGTCCACGGGCAACCACTTTTTTCATTTCATCGCCGATAGATTCGGCTTTCGCACCCACAATAACCTGGATGGTTTGTTTGTTCAGTTTCACCACACCAGACGCGCCCAGGCGTTTGCACATGGCATCGCTTACGCGCGCAGAGTCGCCAACGGTCAGACGCAGACGGGTGATACAGGCATCAATGGCTTTCAGGTTGTCGGTACCGCCTACCGCGGCGATATAGCTGGTTGCCAGCTGGGTCAACCCTTCTTCGGTATTGCTGTTTGCTTCACTGGTTACGACGTCATCTTTAGTATCTTCGCGACCCGGCGTTTTGAGGTTAAACATACGAATAACCGCGCTGAACAAGAGGAAGTAGACAACGAAGAACACCAGGCCCATCACAACCAGCATCCAGACGTTTTTGCTGGCTGCCGGCAGGTTGTACATCAACACGTAGTCGATCGCACCGGCTGAGAAGGAGAAGCCCGCGTGAATGCCCAGCAGAGTGGCCACAAACAGGCTGATACCGGTAAGCACCGCGTGCATGAGGTACAGCAGCGGAGCCAGGAACATGAACAGGAATTCCAGTGGCTCAGTAACACCGGTCAGGAACGCCGTTACCGCAACGGAGAGCAGCATGCCGCCAACCATTGGGCGACGCGCTTTTGGCGCGGCCAGATACATTGCCAGCGCAGCGCCCGGCAGACCAAACATCATGATTGGGAAGAAACCGGACATGAACATGCCCGCGGTGCCGTCACCCGCGTAGAAGCGGTTGATATCACCGTGGAATACGGTACCTGCCGCGTTGGTGAACTCACCAATCTGGAACCATGCGATGGTGTTCAGAACCTGATGCAGGCCGGTTGGGATCAGCAGACGGTTGATGAAACCGAAGATACCTGCACCCATTGCGCCCGCAGACACGATCCACTCACCGCCTGCATGAATGGCATGCTGTACCGGTGGCCAGACATAACCAAAGATAGCGGCCAGAATCAGACAGAAAAAGCCTGTCGCAATCGGAACAAAGCGTTTTCCGCCAAAGAAGCTCAGGAAATCTGGCAGTTTGATACCCGCCCAACGGTTGTACACTGCACCGCCGACCAGACCGGTAATAATACCCGCCAGAACACCCATGTTGATTTCAGGGTTGATGGTTACCATCGCTTTGGTCAGGATGAAATAACCGACTGCCCCTGCCAGCGCCGCGGCACCCGCGCTGTCTTTAGACCAGCTGGACGCCACGCCGATGGCGAAAATCAGCGCCAGGTTGTCAAATATCGCACCACCCGCTTGCGCGATAAACGGCACGTTAAGAAGATCGGGTTGCCCGAATCGCAACAGCAGTGCTGCAACCGGTAGCACGGCGATAGGGAGCTGCAAAGCCCTACCGAGGCGCTGGAAAAAACCTAAAATATTCATCCTATTCCCCCTACGAGACCCTTGTTAAGGCTCGTGCATTAACTATGTTTTTTATTGTGTCACGAACTAGAAATACAGTTGATGATTCACTGGCATTGTGAGTGTGTGAAAAATTAATTCGTATCGCAAATTAAAAGCGTACTTTTTGTGATTTTTGTCACCAAATATCGTTTATCACCCTCCCTTTCACTGGCTAACATCGAAAACTTATTTTATCATTCGAAAAATCAAGACGGATTGATCCGGCCTGAAAGGTTCCAGGTTACGCTTAAGTATCAGGTCCCGATACCCATCCGCCCACTCTTCTACTTAAACTCTTGAGGTGAACAATGAGACTGATTCCCCTGGCAACTGCTGAACAAGTCGGTAAATGGGCCGCTCGCCATATCGTTAACCGTATCAACGCCTTCAAACCAACCGCCGATCGTCCTTTCGTACTTGGCCTCCCTACCGGCGGCACACCGCTGACCGCATATAAAGCACTGGTAGAGATGCACAAAGCAGGCCAGGTTAGCTTCAAACACGTTGTCACCTTCAACATGGATGAATATGTCGGCTTACCGAAGGATCACCCGGAAAGCTACCATAGCTTCATGCACCGTAATTTCTTTGATCACGTTGATATTCCAGCTGAAAACATTAACCTGCTGAATGGAAACGCGCCTGATATTGACGCAGAATGCCGTCAGTATGAAGAAAAAATCCGTTCTTACGGTAAAATCCACCTGTTTATGGGCGGTGTGGGTAACGATGGTCATATCGCGTTTAACGAACCCGCGTCGTCACTGGCGTCCCGTACCCGTATTAAAACGCTGACCCATGACACGCGCGTGGCAAACTCCCGCTTCTTTGATGGCGATGTGAACCAGGTTCCAAAATATGCCCTGACCGTCGGTGTCGGCACGCTGCTGGATGCCGAAGAAGTGATGATTCTGGTCCTGGGCAGCGTGAAGGCGCAGGCGCTCCAGGCTGCCGTTGAAGGCAACGTAAACCACATGTGGACCATCAGCTGCCTGCAGCTGCATCCAAAATCCGTCATCGTTTGTGACGAACCGTCCACGATGGAACTGAAGGTGAAGACGCTGAAATACTTCAACGAGTTAGAAGCTGAGAACATCAAAGGTCTGTAATTGAATAACCGCCTCTTCATGAAGAGGCGGCCGCTTTTTTTAACCGGGGGTCGTTATGTACGCTTTAACCCACGGTCGGATTTATACCGGCCATGAAATTCTGGATGACCATGCGATTGTTATCGCCAATGGCCTGATTGAACGTGTTTGTCCGCTGGCAGAGCTGCCGCCAGAGATTGAACAGCGCTCACTCAATGGAGCAGTAATCTCCCCCGGTTTTATCGACGTACAGCTGAACGGCTGCGGCGGTGTGCAGTTTAACGACACCGCAGACGCCGTCACCGTCGAAACGCTGGAAATCATGCAGAAAGCGAACGAGAAATCGGGCTGCACCAGCTATCTGCCAACCCTCATCACCAGCAGCGATGAGCTGATGAAACAGGGTATCCGCGTTATGCGTGAATACCTGGCGAAACACCCAAATCAGGCTCTGGGTCTGCACCTTGAAGGGCCATGGCTGAATATGGTGAAGAAAGGGACGCATAATCCGGATTACGTGCGTAAACCTGATGCCGAACTGGTCGACTATATGTGTGCCAATGCGGATGTGATCACCAAAGTGACGCTGGCACCTGAAATGACCGGTACTGACGTGATCAGCAAACTGGCCGCCGCCGGGATTGTCGTGTCAGCGGGACATTCAAACGCCACGCTGAAAGAGGCAAAAGCCGGTTTCCGTGCGGGTATTACCTTTGCGACACACCTGTATAACGCCATGCCGTATATCACGGGTCGTGAACCGGGGCTGGTCGGGGCGATTTTGGATGAGCCAGACGTTTACTGCGGCATCATCGCGGACGGTTTACACGTCGATTACACCAACATTCGCAACGCCAAGCGGCTGAAAGGTGACAAGCTTTGCCTGGTGACGGATGCCACCGCACCGGCAGGTGCAAATATTGAGCAGTTCATTTTTGCCGGTAAAACAATATACTACCGCAACGGACTGTGTGTGGATGAAAACGGTACGTTGAGCGGCTCCTCCCTGACCATGATTGAAGGCGTGCGTAACCTGGTCGAGCATTGCGGCATTGCGCTTGAAGAAGTGCTGCGCATGGCAACCCTTTATCCTGCGCGTGCCATCGGCGTGGATAAACAGCTTGGCGGAATTGCACCAGGCATGGTTGCAAACCTGACGGCATTCACACACGATTATAAAATTATTAAGACCATCGTTAATGGTAACGAGGTCGTCACTGAGTAAGTAAAAGTATGACACCAGGCGGACAAGCTCAAATCGGTAATGTCGATCTCGTTAAACAGCTTAACAGCGCGGCGGTATATCGCCTGATTGACCAACACGGGCCAATCTCACGTATTCAGATAGCCGAACAAAGCCAGCTTGCTCCCGCCAGCGTGACAAAAATTACACGTCAGCTTATTGAGCGCGGCCTGATCAAAGAAGTCGATCAGCAGGCCTCCACCGGAGGCCGCCGCGCAATTTCCATCATCACCGAAACCCGCAATTTTCAGGCCATTGGCGTTCGTCTTGGTCGCCATGACACCACCCTGACGCTTTACGATCTGAGCAGTAAAGCCATTGCCGAAGAGCACTACCCTCTTCCGGAGCGCACCCAGGAGACACTGGAGCACGCGCTGCTCAATACCATCGCGCACTTTATCGAAAGCTGTCAGCGCAAAATCCGCGAGCTCATCGCCATTTCGGTGATCCTGCCCGGGCTGGTTGACCCGGAAAGCGGCGTCATTCGTTATATGCCACATATCCCGGTCGAGAACTGGGCGCTGGTGGAGGCGCTGGAAAAGCGCTTTAAGGTGACCTGCTTTGTGGGTCACGACATCCGCTCGCTGGCGCTGGCCGAGCACTACTTTGGTGCGAGTCAGGACTGTGAAGACTCTATTCTGGTGCGTGTTCACCGCGGTACCGGGGCGGGCATTATCTCCAACGGACGTATCTTTATTGGTCGTAACGGCAACGTGGGCGAAATTGGTCATATCCAGGTGGAGCCGCTTGGCGAGCGCTGCCACTGCGGTAATTTTGGCTGTCTTGAAACGGTTGCCGCCAACGCGGCCATTGAGCATCGCGTCCGTCATCTGCTGGAACAAGGCTACCAGAGCCGCGTGACGCTGGACGACTGTAAAATCGGCGCCATCTGCAAAGCCGCCAATAAAGGCGATGCGCTGGCCTGCGAAGTGATCGAACAGGTCGGGCGCCACCTCGGCAAAACCATTGCCATTGCCATCAACCTTTTTAATCCACAAAAAGTGGTGATTGCAGGTGAAATCGTCGAAGCGGAAAAAGTGTTACTGCCCGCGATTGAAGGCTGCATTAACACCCAGGCGTTGAAAGCGTTTCGTCAGAATTTACCGGTCGTGCGTTCGACGCTGGATCACCGCTCTGCGATTGGCGCGTTTGCGCTGGTCAAACGCGCCATGCTCAACGGGATCCTGTTGCAGCATTTGCTGGAAAGCTAATCGGGACTTATAGTAACGCCTTCTTTTTTTGATGTCGGATTGTTCATGACCATTAAGAATGTAATTTGTGATATTGACGGCGTGCTGATGCACGACAACATCGCCGTGCCAGGTGCTGCGGAGTTTCTACACCGCATCATCGACAAAGGAATGCCGCTGGTTCTTCTCACGAACTACCCTTCCCAAACCGGTCAGGATCTGGCGAACCGTTTTGCCACTGCGGGCATCAACGTACCGGACAGCGTGTTTTATACCTCCGCAATGGCGACGGCAGATTTTTTGAAGCGTCAGGAAGGGAAAAAAGCCTACGTGGTCGGTGAAGGTGCGCTGATCCACGAGCTGTATAAAGCAGGCTTTACCATTACCGATGTGAACCCGGACTTTGTGATCGTCGGCGAAACGCGCTCGTTTAACTGGGAGATGATGCATAAGGCCGCCTACTTTGTCGCCAGCGGCGCGCGCTTTATCGCCACCAACCCCGATACGCACGGCCGTGGTTTCTATCCGGCCTGCGGCGCACTGTGCGCCGGTATCGAAAAAATCTCCGGTCGTAAACCGTTTGTGGTCGGTAAACCGAGCCCGTGGATCATTCGTGCCGCGCTGAACACGATGCAGGCCCACTCTGAAGAGACGGTGATTGTCGGTGATAACCTGCGCACCGATATTCTGGCCGGTTTCCAGGCGGGTCTGGAGACCATTCTGGTGCTCTCCGGTGTCTCTCAACTTGATGACATTGATTCGATGCCGTTCCGGCCGAGCTGGATCTACCCCTCCGTCGACGAAATTGACATTATCTGATTCAGAACCACGCCTCAGGGCGTGGTTTTTCATTTATAGCCCCGTCCAATAAAATCATATCTAACAAAAACGCCAATTCATTGCATAATCATCAATAAAACTGTTCATGGCATACTCTTTTTTCAACATTCCGCAATCACCATTGCACTATTTTCGTTTAACCCGGTAAAACCCTTGCGCGCTCTTCTCCTTTGCGGCATTTTCATAAGCAAGCAACATTACAAAGCAACAGGGTTAACGGAGAAGGTTATGTGTTCAATTTTTGGCGTACTGGATATTAAAACTGACGCGGGCGAACTGCGTAAAAAAGCACTCGAGCTGTCCCGCCTGATGCGCCATCGCGGCCCGGACTGGTCCGGTATTTACGCCAGTGACAAAGCAATTCTGGCTCATGAACGTCTGTCGATTGTGGACGTCAACGCCGGTGCACAGCCGCTGTATAACGAGAAAAAAACACACGCGCTGGCTGTAAACGGTGAAATCTATAACCATCAGGCGCTGCGTGCCGAGTATGGCGATCGCTATGCCTTCCAGACCGGCTCTGACTGTGAAGTCATTCTGGCGCTGTATCAGGAGAAAGGCCCTGAGTTCCTGGACGACCTGCAGGGTATGTTTGCATTCGCCCTGTACGACAGCGAAAAAGACGCTTATCTGATCGGCCGCGACCACATTGGTATCATTCCGCTGTATATGGGCCATGATGAACACGGCAACTTCTATGTTGCGTCTGAAATGAAAGCGCTGGTGCCGGTATGCCGCACCATTAAAGAGTTCCCGGCAGGTAGTTACCTGTGGAGCAAAGATGGTGAAATCCGTCAGTACTACCAGCGCGACTGGTTTGACTATGATGCGGTAAAAGACAACGTGACTGACAAAGCCGAGCTGCGTCAGGCGCTGGAAGATTCCGTTAAAAGCCACCTGATGTCAGACGTGCCTTACGGTGTGCTGCTCTCCGGCGGGCTGGACTCCTCCGTTATTTCAGCCATCACCAAGAAATTTGCGGCGCGTCGTGTTGAAGTTCAGGAGCGTTCAGAAGCCTGGTGGCCGCAGCTGCACTCCTTTGCCGTAGGGCTGGAAGGTGCACCGGATCTGAAAGCCGCGCAGGACGTGGCGAACCACCTCGGCACCGTGCACCATGAAATTCATTTCACCGTGCAGGAAGGTCTGGATGCGATCCGCGACGTGATCTATCACATTGAAACCTATGATGTGACGACTATTCGCGCATCCACCCCTATGTACCTGATGTCCCGTAAGATTAAAGCAATGGGCATCAAGATGGTGTTGTCAGGTGAAGGTTCTGATGAAGTGTTTGGCGGTTACCTGTACTTCCATAAAGCGCCGAACGCGAAAGAGCTGCATGAAGAGACCGTACGTAAACTGCAGGCGCTGCACATGTTTGACTGCGCACGTGCTAACAAAGCGATGTCCGCATGGGGTGTTGAAGCGCGCGTTCCGTTCCTGGATAAAAAATTCCTCGACGTGGCCATGCGCATTAACCCGCAGGACAAAATGTGCGGCAACGGTAAAATGGAAAAACATATCCTGCGTGAATGTTTTGAATCCTACCTGCCGGCGAGCGTGGCGTGGCGTCAGAAAGAGCAGTTCTCGGATGGCGTTGGCTACAGCTGGATCGACACCCTGAAAGAGGTGGCGGCGAAACAGGTTTCAGACCAACAACTGGAAACAGCAAGCTTCCGCTTCCCGTACAACACGCCAGGCTCTAAAGAAGCGTATCTGTACCGTGAGATCTTCGAAGAACTGTTCCCGGTACCGAGTGCTGCTGAGTGTGTGCCAGGCGGTCCTTCAGTGGCCTGCTCTTCAGCGAAAGCCATTGAATGGGATGAATCTTTCAAAGCGATGAACGATCCATCAGGACGTGCGGTAGGCGTTCACCAGTCTGCCTATAAATAAACACGTATTTGAACATCAGGCCCTGCGGGGCCTGTTTTTATTTGCCTTACATTTCACCGTCTAAAATCGATTAATAACCAATAATTGCCGAATATTCGGTCACGCTGTTCGCAACCTAACCAAACAGTCACATTCAGGCCATTTTCGTTGAAAAAGGTGTTGACGCTGCAAGGGTCTATACGCATAATGCGCCCCGCAACGCCGATAAGGTAACGCGAAAAAAGATGGCTACGTAGCTCAGTTGGTTAGAGCACATCACTCATAATGATGGGGTCACAGGTTCGAATCCCGTCGTAGCCACCATCTTTTTTGCGGGAGTGGCGAAATTGGTAGACGCACCAGATTTAGGTTCTGGCGCCGCAAGGTGTGCGAGTTCAAGTCTCGCCTCCCGCACCATTCCCAGGTAAGCGTTGCACGGATGGGGTATCGCCAAGCGGTAAGGCACCGGTTTTTGATACCGGCATTCCCTGGTTCGAATCCAGGTACCCCAGCCATATTTCTTCGATCATGCGGTTCTCCGCGGTATTGGGGTATCGCCAAGCGGTAAGGCACCGGTTTTTGATACCGGCATTCCCTGGTTCCGAATCCAGGTACCCCAGCCATCGAAGAACGCAGTACTGGCTACGTAGCTCAGTTGGTTAGAGCACATCACTCATAATGATGGGGTCACAGGTTCGAATCCCGTCGTAGCCACCATATTAAGATTATCGATCTGTTTCGGTAATAAAAAATTGTTGGGGTATCGCCAAGCGGTAAGGCACCGGATTCTGATTCCGGCATTCCGAGGTTCGAATCCTCGTACCCCAGCCAATTTAAAAGTCGTTAAGCAGTACGTTTAACGCAATTGGGGTGTCGCCAAGCGGTAAGGCTCTGGTTTCTGATACCAGCATTCCGGGGTTCGAATCCCTGCACCCCAGCCACTTAAAACAAACAAGCCCGCTCTGCGGGCTTTTTTGTTTTTGTACAGAATTGTGCGGCCTGATGCCCTCACCCTGGACCTCTCCCACGGGGAGAGGGTAAAAGGATTAGAGTCCGAGAGCGTATTTCAGCGCCTGGCGCTTCAAGCCGCCGGCGCGTTCTGCCGCCATCAATCCAATGTTACGCAGAATACGCACCGGGGCCAGATCATTGCTGAAACCGGCATAGAACAGATCCATCCCCGACTGCATGATGAAGTTATCCGCCATACGTCGCGTCTGGTAGCGCTTGAGTACGTGATGGCTTGACCAGGCCTCCGCATGCGCGCGTGCATTGCCCAGCACATCCAGTAAAGCGTCAACGTCACGATACCCGAGATTCACGCCCTGCCCCGCCAGGGGATGAATGGTGTGCGCCGCATCGCCCACCAGCGCCAGCCCTTCACGGGCATACTGCAGCGCATGGCGACGTGTAAGAGGAAACGCCCCTGCGGCAACCGGCGTGATATGTCCAAGACGGTCCGGGAAGTGTTGCAGAATTTCACGCTGCAACTGCTCCATTGACAGCCCCTGTAGCTGGCGAATGCGCGCCGGTTTGTCGTACCACACCAGCGACGCCCAGTTATCGAACAGCGGTAAAAAGGCATGCGGACCATTCGGGGTAAAGTGCTGCCAGGTACTCTCTCCCGGCGCATTTTCACACTGAACGGTGATCAGCATACAGGACTGCTCATACTGCCAGGCATGAACACCGATGCCCGCCATCTGTCTGACCTGCGAGTGAGCACCGTCAGCCCCAATGACCAGCTTCACAGCCAGTTCATCGCCGCTGTCGAGCGTCAGCGTGTAGCCGCTATTGTGAGGATGCAGCGCCTTCAGCGACGCAGGAACACACAGCGTCACCTTCGGATGCGCCTCCAGCGCCTGCCAGAGCGCCCGCTGGAGGACGTTGTTTTCCACCATATAGCCCAGACGCGGCAGCTTCAGCTCGGCGGCATCAAACGCGACGTGGGCATTTTCCCATTCCCAGGTTTCAAGGCGACTGTAAGGGTGAGCCCGCATATCGAGCACCGCCTCCCAGACGCCCAGCCCGCGAAGCAAATCAACAGAGGCCGCGCTGATGGCGGAAATGCGGACATCCGGCTTTGCCGTCGGGTCAAACTCAGCAGGTGCCGCCTGCTCAATAACCGTTACCTCAAATCCCTGCTGCGCCAGCCCCAGCGCCAGCGCGCCGCCGACCATACCGCCGCCGACAACGGCAATTTCGGTGTGTTGGAGTGTCATGGTCACTTTTCCTTATTGGAGAATCCCTTAAGTTTACCGGATTTTTGCGGTCCTGAGACGCATAACCTTCATACTGGTCACAACCCCACCAAAGCATTACAATACACGGCTTGCAATCCTGAGCTGAGCAAGTCGATGACTAAAAAACTCCATATAAAAACCTGGGGCTGTCAGATGAACGAATACGATTCATCCAAGATGGCCGATCTGCTGGATACCACCCACGGATACCAGCTGACTGAAAATGCGAAAGAAGCCGATGTGCTGCTGCTGAATACCTGCTCAATTCGTGAAAAAGCGCAGGAAAAAGTTTTTCACGTTTTAGGTCGCTGGAAACTTCTCAAACGAAAAAATCCGGACCTGATCATCGGTGTGGGTGGCTGCGTTGCGTCGCAGGAAGGTAAGCTGATTCGTCAGAGAGCCCCCTATGTGGATATTGTCTTTGGCCCCCAGACCCTGCACCGCCTGCCGGAAATGATCAACAAGGTGCGCGGCGATCGTAGCCCGGTCGTTGATGTCAGCTTCCCGGAGATCGAAAAATTTGACCGTCTGCCCGAGCCGCGTGCGGATGGCCCGACCGCGTTCGTCTCAATCATGGAAGGCTGCAACAAATACTGCACTTATTGTGTGGTGCCTTATACCCGTGGTGAGGAAGTGAGCCGCCCGGCAGACGATATTCTGTTTGAAATCGCGCAGCTTGCCGCACAGGGCGTACGCGAGGTGAACCTGCTGGGGCAGAACGTGAACGCCTGGCGTGGTGAGAACTACGACGGCACCACCGGCAGCTTTGCTGAACTGCTGCGCCTGGTAGCTGCGATTGACGGTATCGACCGTATTCGCTTTACCACCAGCCATCCAATGGAATTCACCGACGATATTATCGACGTTTACCGCGATACGCCGGAGCTGGTGAGCTTCCTGCATTTGCCGATTCAGTGCGGCTCTGATCGCGTGCTGAACCTGATGGGGCGTCCGCATACGGTGCTGGAGTACAAATCCACCATTCGTAAGCTGCGTGAAGCGCGTCCGGATATCCAGATAAGTTCCGACTTTATCGTTGGCTTCCCTGGTGAAACCGCTGACGACTTCGAACGCACCATGAAGCTCATCGGCGAAGTGAATTTTGATGTCAGCTATAGCTTTATTTTCTCTGCGCGCCCTGGCACACCGGCGGCCGATATGGTTGACGATGTCCCGGAAGAAGAGAAAAAACAGCGTCTGTATATTCTGCAGGAGCGTATCAACCAGCAGGCCAACGCCTGGAGCCGCCGCATGCTCGGCACCGTCCAGCGTATTCTGGTGGAAGGCACCTCCCGTAAGAGCATCATGGAACTCTCAGGCCGTACCGAAAACAACCGCGTGGTGAATTTCGAAGGCACCCCGGACATGATCGGTAAATTTGTGGACGTCGAGATTGTGGAAGTGCTGACCAACTCGCTGCGCGGAAAACTGGTGCGCACCGAAGATGAGATGGGGCTGCGCATTGCGCAATCTCCTGAATCCGTCATTTCCCGCACGCGTAAAGAAAACGATTCTGGCGTTCGGGTTTACCAGCCATAATCCTTCAGGCCTGCCTTCCCGGCAGGCCTTGTATTTCCTCTCAACGTCCCCAATATCTTCCGCAACGCTTGCGCCTTTTTTCCATGGCGTGAATAATTTCGGTAATGACCGTTTTATTACGCCTGAGGGCGCCGGGCCAGTTAACCAATCAAAGAGGAACAGTTTGAACATAGACACGCTTGAAATTAGCCTAACGCCCGCAGACAACGCTCGCCTGCTGAGCCTGTGCGGGCCGTTTGATGACAACATCAAACAACTGGAGCGACGTCTGGGTATCGAAATCAATCGTCGCGATAATCATTTCAAACTCACCGGACGCCCTATCTGCGTCAATGCGGCTGCGGACATCCTGCGTAACCTGTATGTTGATACCGCCCCGATGCGTGGCGAAATTCAGGATATCGAACCGGAACAAATTCACCTCGCCATTAAAGAGGCGCGCGTGCTTGAGCAGAGCGCAGAAAGCATGCCGGACTATGGCAAAGCCATAAATATCAAGACCAAACGTGGCGTCATTAAGCCGCGTACACCGAACCAGACGCAGTACATTGCCAACATTCTCGACCATGACATCACCTTCGGCGTAGGTCCGGCGGGTACAGGTAAAACCTATCTGGCCGTCGCCGCTGCGGTTGATGCGCTGGAGCGCCAGGAGATCCGCCGTATTCTGCTGACCCGCCCGGCTGTTGAAGCAGGTGAAAAACTCGGCTTCCTGCCGGGGGACCTGAGTCAGAAGGTGGATCCTTATCTGCGCCCCCTGTACGACGCGCTGTTCGAAATGTTGGGCTTTGAGAAAGTTGAGAAGCTTATTGAGCGTAACGTGATTGAAGTCGCCCCGCTGGCCTACATGCGTGGCCGTACCCTTAACGATGCGTTCATTATTCTGGATGAGAGCCAGAACACCACCATCGAACAGATGAAGATGTTCCTGACGCGTATCGGCTTCAATTCGAAAGCGGTTATCACCGGTGACGTCACCCAGATTGACCTGCCGCGCAGCACCAAATCGGGCCTGCGCCACGCCATCGAAGTGCTGGCTGAGGTGGACGAAATCAGCTTTAACTTCTTCCACAGTGAAGACGTGGTACGCCACCCGGTGGTCGCGCGTATCGTTAACGCCTATGAAGCCTGGGAAGAGGCCGATCAGAAGCGTAAGGCCGAACTGGCCGCAGAACGTAAGCGCGAAGCGCAGGAGCAAGAACAGAAATGAGTCAGGTGATCCTCGATTTACAGCTGGCCTGTGAAGATAATTCCGGCATGCCAGAAGAGGCGCAGTTTCAGAAATGGCTGGATGCTGTTATCCCCCAGTTTCAGGAAGAGTCAGAAGTCACGATTCGCCTGGTGGATGAAGCAGAAAGCCATGAGCTTAACCTGACCTACCGCGGGAAAGATAAGCCAACCAACGTGCTCTCTTTCCCGTTCGAAGCCCCACCGGGTATTGAAATGCCGCTGCTCGGCGATCTGATCATCTGCCGTCAGGTGGTGGAACAGGAAGCCAAAGAGCAGCAAAAGCCGCTCGAGGCCCACTGGGCGCATATGGTCGTCCATGGAAGCCTGCACCTGCTGGGCTACGATCATATTGAAGATGACGAAGCGGAAGAGATGGAGTCCCTTGAGACAGAGATAATGCTTGCTCTGGGCTATGAGGATCCGTACATTGCCGAGAAAGAATAGTCAGACAACCGACTGACTAACATGCCGCCGCGTAAGGAAATAGCGCGGCGGTAAACATTGAACTGACGAGAGAACCCTTAACAAACGCCATGAGCGACGACAATTCACACAGTAGCGACACGACAAACAGTAAAAAGGGATTTTTCTCCCTCATTCTGAGCCAGCTTTTCCATGGTGAGCCCAAAAACCGTGATGAACTGCTGGAGCTGATTCGTGATTCCGGGCAAAACGATCTTATCGACGAAGATACGCGCGAAATGCTCGAAGGGGTAATGGACATCGCCGACCAGCGCGTTCGCGATATCATGATCCCCCGCTCGCAGATGATCACCCTGAAACGTAACCAGAGCCTCGATGAATGCCTCGATGTGATTATCGAATCCGCTCACTCCCGTTTCCCGGTCATCAGCGAAGACAAAGATCACATCGAAGGGATTTTGATGGCCAAAGATCTGCTGCCGTTTATGCGCAGCGATGCCGAAGCCTTCAGCATGGAAAAAGTGTTACGCCAGGCCGTGGTTGTGCCGGAAAGTAAACGTGTGGATCGGATGCTGAAAGAGTTTCGCTCCCAGCGTTACCACATGGCGATTGTGATTGATGAATTTGGCGGCGTGTCAGGCCTTGTCACGATCGAGGATATTCTTGAGCTGATCGTGGGCGAGATCGAAGACGAGTATGACGAAGAAGAAGATATCGACTTCCGTCAGCTTAGCCGCCATACGTGGACCGTTCGCGCTCTGGCCTCCATTGAGGATTTCAACGACGCCTTCGGCACCCACTTCAGCGATGAAGAGGTGGATACCATTGGTGGGCTGGTGATGCAGGCCTTTGGTCATCTTCCTGCCCGCGGCGAAACCGTTGACATCGATGGTTACCAGTTCAAAGTGGCGATGGCCGACAGCCGACGTATTATACAGGTTCATGTCAGAACGCCGGACGACTCACCGGTGCCAAAACTGGAAGATTAATGTAAATGGCATTTGCCCCACTGCTTGAACGCCAGCGCGTCCGTTTGCTGCTGGCGCTGTTACTCGGAGCCAGCGGTACGCTGGCTTTTTCTCCTTACGATATCTGGCCTGCAGCCATTCTCTCCCTGATGGGGTTACAGGGGTTAACCCTGAATCGTCGTCCCGTTCAGGCTGCAGCCATTGGCTACTTCTGGGGGCTGGGGCTGTTTGGATCCGGCATCAACTGGGTCTACGTCAGCATCGCCCAGTTTGGAGGTATGCCGGGGCCGGTTAACGTCTTCCTTGTGGTTCTGCTGGCCGCCTATCTCTCGCTCTACACCGGTCTGTTTGCGGGCATTCTTTCCCGCCTGTGGCCTAAAACCAGCTGGCTGCGCGTTGCCATTGCGGCTCCCGTGGTCTGGCAGATTACCGAGTTTCTGCGCGGCTGGGTGCTGACCGGCTTCCCGTGGCTGCAGTTTGGCTACAGCCAGATTGACGGCCCGCTGAAAGGTCTGGCGCCAGTAATGGGCGTTGAAGCCATTAACTTCCTGCTGATGGTGGTGAGCGGCCTGCTGGTGCTGGCGCTGGTTACGCGTAACTGGAAACCACTGGTGGTGGCGCTGGTTCTTTTCGCTCTGCCCTTCCCGCTGCGTTATATCCAGTGGTATACCCTGATGCCAGAGCGCGCCACACAGGTATCGATGGTGCAGGGAAATATTCCGCAGGCGATGAAGTGGGATGAAAAAGAGCTGCTGAACACGCTGAAAATTTACGCCAACGCCACTGAAGAGGTGATGGGTAAATCACAGCTGATCATCTGGCCTGAATCTGCCATTCCGGATCTGGAAATTAACCAGCAACCGTTTCTCAACATGATGAACGATCTGCTGCGCGCGCGCGGCAGTACGCTGATCACCGGGATAGTAGATGCGCGTCTGAATCAGCAGAACCGCTACGATACCTACAACACCATCATTACGCTCGGCAAAGACAGCGACTACAGCTACACCTCGACTGACCGGTATAACAAGAATCACCTTGTTCCGTTTGGCGAGTTTGTTCCGCTGGAATCGATACTGCGTCCGCTGGCACCGTTCTTTGACCTGCCAATGTCCTCTTTCAGTCGGGGTCCGTATGTGCAGCCGCAGCTGCATGCACACGGCTTTGCCCTGACGGCGGCCATTTGCTACGAGGTCATCCTCGGTGAACAGGTGCGCGACAACTTCCGTCCGGATACGGACTTCCTGCTGACTATCTCTAATGATGCCTGGTTCGGTAAGTCGATTGGTCCGTGGCAGCACTTCCAGATGGCGCGGATGCGTTCACTGGAGCTGGCGCGTCCGCTGTTGCGCAGCACCAACAATGGCATCACCGCCGTGATTGGACCGCGGGGAGAAATTCAGGCCATGATCCCGCAGTTTACGCGCGAAGTGTTGACGGCTAAAGTCACGCCGACAAGCGGCCTGACGCCATATGCCCGCACCGGCAACTGGCCGCTGTGGATCCTGACCGCCCTGTTTGGCTTTGGGGCTGTGCTGATGAGCCTTCGTCAGCGTCGTCGCTAATCTTACCTTCTGTTGCCGGGTGGCGCTGACGCTTCCCCGGCCTACATTTCGCTTCGTCGGTCGGGTAAGGCGTAGCCGCCACCCGACAGTTCCCTCCCAAATTTCAATTCTGGCACGCCTATTGCTTTGTTTATTCAGGTAAACGCAGTTTGGCTTCGTGTGCAACCTTGTCGCACCAGCATAGATCGCCGGTAGCACCGAAACGGTGCAACGAGAGATTTCTGCCTCGGAATGGTGCGGCGCGCTTCGCAAAAATAAACAATAACGCAGCAAAATCTTTACATTAAGCCAGACTAAATGTTAACAAGCTTGCATAACACTGCACTCGCATAGCGCGAGATATAACAACATCACAATGGGTATCAATGCGTCACTGACGCTGATAAGAAAGGAGTTGGGTATGCAATTACGTAAACTGGCCACAGCAATGCTGGTAATGGGGATGTCCGCAGGCGTTGTACACGCTGAAGACGCGCCGGCAGCCGGCAGCACTCTCGACAAGATTGCCAAAAACGGCGTGATCGTGGTCGGCCACCGTGAATCTTCTGTCCCGTTCTCTTACTACGACAACACGCAAAAAGTCGTGGGCTATTCACAGGACTACTCTAACGCCATCGTTGAGGCCGTGAAGAAAAAGCTGAACAAACCCGACCTGCAGGTAAAACTGATTCCAATCACCTCGCAGAACCGTATCCCACTGCTGCAAAACGGCACCTTCGATTTTGAGTGTGGCTCAACCACCAACAACCTGGAGCGTCAGAAACAGGCCGCCTTCTCCGACACCATCTTTGTGGTGGGGACCCGTCTACTGACCAAAAAAGGCGGTGACATCAAAGATTTTGCTGACCTGAAAGGCAAAGCCGTTGTTGTGACCTCCGGGACAACCTCAGAAGTGCTGCTGCACAAACTGAACGACGAGAAGAAAATGGATATGCGCATCATCAGCGCGAAAGACCATGGTGACTCCTTCCGTACGCTGGAAAGTGGCCGTGCCGTCGCGTTTATGATGGATGATGCTCTGCTGGCTGGCGAACGTGCAAAAGCGAAGAAGCCGGACAACTGGGATATCGTTGGTACCGCCCAGTCGAAAGAAGCCTACGGCTGTATGCTGCGTAAAGACGATCCGCAGTTTAAGAAGCTGATCGATGACACCATCGCCCAGGTGCAAACCTCCGGTGAAGCGGAAAAATGGTTCGACAAATGGTTCAAGAACCCAATTCCACCCAAAAATCTCAACATGAACTTTGAACTGTCTGACGACATGAAAGCACTGTTCAAATCACCAAATGACAAGGCTCTTAACTAATTAGAACTACAGGGGCAGGATCTCCTGCCCTCTCGATTGTCGGGAAGCATGGACAGACTATACGTTGAGTGGTCGTTCCCCACTCAGCGCGAAAAATGAGCTTCTCACCAATCTTCGAGGGTAGCGCTGCTACCCTTTTTTTCTGGAGTTTATTATGTCAATAGACTGGAACTGGGGCATATTTCTGCAACAAGCCCCGTTCGGCAACACAACCTATCTTGGCTGGCTGTGGAGCGGCTTTCAGGTTACCGTTGCGTTATCGATAACGGCGTGGATTATTGCGTTCCTTGTCGGTTCACTGTTCGGTATTCTGCGCACCGTCCCTAACCGTTTTCTCTCTTCTATCGGCACGCTGTATGTGGAACTGTTCCGTAACGTTCCGCTGATCGTGCAGTTCTTTACCTGGTATCTGGTCGTTCCTGAACTGCTGCCGGAAAATATTGGCATGTGGTTCAAGTCGGAACTGGATCCTAACGTACAGTTCTTTGTCTCCTCGATGATGTGTCTGGGGCTGTTTACCGCCGCACGCGTGTGCGAGCAGGTACGCGCCGCTATTCAGTCGCTGCCGCGTGGACAAAAGAACGCGGGTCTGGCGATGGGGTTAACGCTGCCGCAAACCTACCGCTACGTCCTGCTGCCTAACGCCTACCGCGTCATTGTTCCACCGATGACCTCAGAGATGATGAACCTGGTCAAAAACTCGGCCATCGCCTCCACGATCGGTCTGGTCGATATGGCGGCGCAGGCGGGTAAACTGCTGGATTATTCCGCCCACGCGTGGGAATCCTTCACTGCAATTACGCTCGCGTATGTTCTGATTAACGCTTTCATCATGCTGGTGATGAACCTGGTTGAACGCAAAATTCGCCTGCCGGGCAATCTGGGGGGCAAATAATGTACGAATTTGACTGGAGTTCCATTGTTCCTTCCATGCCGTACCTGCTGGATGGCCTGGTGATCACCTTAAAAATCACGGCGATCGCCATCATCGTCGGTATCGTCTGGGGCACCCTGCTGGCGGTAATGCGCCTGTCGAGCTTCAAACCGCTCGCCTGGTTTGCCACTGCCTACGTTAACGTTTTCCGCTCTATCCCGCTGGTGATGGTGCTGCTGTGGTTTTACCTGATTGTTCCCGGATTCCTGCAAAACGTTCTGGGACTGTCACCGAAAACCGATATCCGCCTGATTTCCGCGATGGTTGCGTTCTCCATGTTTGAGGCCGCTTACTATTCCGAGATCATCCGTGCGGGCATACAGAGTATCTCACGCGGGCAGTCCAGCGCGGCGCTGGCGCTGGGGATGACCCACTGGCAGTCCATGCAACTCATTATTCTGCCGCAGGCGTTTCGCGCCATGGTTCCCCTCCTGCTGACCCAGGGCATCGTGCTGTTCCAGGATACCTCTCTGGTATATGTCCTGAGCCTGGCAGACTTCTTCCGTACCGCGTCCACCATCGGTGAGCGAGATGGTACGCAGGTTGAGATGGTGCTCTTCGCAGGTGCGGTCTATTTTGTGATTAGTTTAAGCGCGTCGCTGTTGGTCAGTTGGCTGAAGAAAAGGACGGTATAATGATTTCCCTGAAAAATGTTTCTAAATGGTATGGGCACTTTCAGGTGCTGACCGACTGCTCCACCGAAGTCAAAAAAGGTGATGTGGTGGTAGTGTGCGGGCCGTCCGGTTCCGGTAAATCGACGCTGATCAAAACGGTTAATGGTCTGGAGCCTGTGCAGCAGGGTGAAATTGTTGTTAACGGCACCAAAGTGAACGACAAGAAAACCAACCTTGCCCAGCTTCGCTCCCACGTGGGGATGGTGTTCCAGCATTTTGAATTGTTCCCTCACCTCTCCATCATCGAGAACCTGACGCTGGCGCAGGTGAAAGTGCTTAAGCGTGACAAAAAAGCGGCGCGTGAGAAAGGGCTGAAGCTTCTGGATCGCGTGGGGCTTTCTGCGCACGCCGATAAGTTCCCGGCACAGCTTTCCGGCGGCCAACAGCAGCGTGTGGCGATTGCTCGCGCACTGTGTATGGATCCGGTGGCAATGCTGTTCGACGAACCGACCTCCGCACTCGATCCCGAAATGATCAACGAAGTGCTGGACGTCATGGTTGAACTGGCCCACGAAGGAATGACCATGATGGTGGTGACCCACGAAATGGGCTTCGCCCGCAAAGTGGCAAACCGCGTGATCTTTATGGATGAAGGCAAGATCGTTGAAGACTCGCCGAAAGAAGAGTTCTTCGCCAACCCGAAATCCGAACGCGCTAAAGACTTCCTGGCTAAAATCCTGCATTAATCTTCTCAGTGCGCAATCTTCGGATTGCGCACTGTCTCACGCTTTCAATCTCTGCTTCTCGTCGGCGTCACATTGCAGCGTTAACCTTGTCACAAAATAACGCTACGTATGGAGAACGCTATAGCACAGCCTATTATTTTCGATTGCGATCCGGGTCATGATGATGCGATTGCCCTCGTCCTTGCACTTGCCTCCCCTGAACTTGAAGTCAAAGCTGTCACCTCATCTGCCGGCAACCAGACGCCGGATAAAACCCTGCGCAACGTCCTGCGTATGCTGACCTTGCTAAAGCGCCCCGATATTCCCGTGGCCGGTGGCGCGGTCAAACCGCTGATGCGTGAACTGATCATTGCCGACAACGTACACGGAGAAAGCGGCCTGGACGGCCCGGCGCTGCCGGAACCAGGTTTCGCCCCGCAATCCTGTACCGCCGTGGAGCTGATGGCAAAGGTACTACGCGAGAGTGCCGAACCCGTCACGCTGGTAGCAACGGGCCCGCAAACCAACGTTGCGCTGCTGCTGAACAGCCATCCTGAACTGCACAGCAAAATTGCCCGTATCGTGATTATGGGCGGAGCCATGGGGCTGGGTAACTGGACGCCTGCGGCGGAGTTCAACATCTTTGTCGACCCGGAAGCGGCGGAGATCGTCTTCCAGTCGGGCTTGCCGATTGTGATGGCCGGACTGGATGTTACCCACCGGGCGCAGATTATGGCGAATGACATCGAGCGTTTTCGTGCGATTGGCAACCCGGTTGCCACGACCGTGGCCGAGCTGCTCGACTTCTTTATGGAATATCACAAAGCTGAGAAATGGGGCTTCCACGGCGCGCCGCTGCATGACCCGTGCACCATTGCCTGGCTGCTGAAGCCTGAGATGTTTACCACGGTAGAGCGCTGGGTTGGTGTGGAGACCCAGGGGAAATACACCCAGGGGATGACGGTAGTGGATTACTATTCGCTGACGGGCAATAAACCGAATACCACGCTAATGGTGGATATCGATCGGCAGGCGTTTGTGGATTTGCTGGCGGAGAGGCTCGCATACTATAGTGCGGCCTGATGCCCTCACCCCAACCCTCTCCCTGTGGGCTGAGGGTTCCCCAGAAAAATGAAAAGCACGATGAAGTGTGATCTACTGGTTGCGCTAACAAATCAGAAGAGACCTCATCGTGCCTTTACAGACAGTCTGCCAGAAATTTTTCTCCGCGTCTTTACCGGACGTTCACAGCTTCCGGATTAATGTCCTTGTTTCCATGGCCGTTGCCCTCACGCACGGTGCGGATCTGACCCTGACCAGCCTTGGTCGCTCTCTTCCCGGCAGGGCGCACGTCAAAAATAAAATTAAACGTGTTGACCGTGCCCT